>NZ_OY782038.1:5105000-5405000 GCF_963677575.1 uncultured Draconibacterium sp. | reverse complement strand
TATTTCTGAGCGTTTGCAAATAATGTTACTGAAAATATTACTGCAATTGATAAAATAATTTTCTTCATGGCAAATTCTTTTTTAGTTAAACTGGTTTTTGTCTATCATATTTTATGCCAAAGCTATTTTCTACTAGAATTGCTGACCGATTACAAAGTGGAACTGGCTACCTGCAGCATCTGCAACACCCGGTACATCGTCAAATCCATACCCCCAGTCGATACCCATTAATCCGAACATTGGCAGGAAGATACGCACACCAACACCTGCTGATCGGTGCAGTTTAAACGGTACGTAATTCTGGAAACTAATTCCGGCATTACCTGCTTCGGCAAATGCCAGTGCATAAATGGTTGCACTTGGTTTCAATGTAATCGGGAAACGGAGTTCTGAGGTAAATTTAGAGTACATATTCGATCCGTTGTTCGGACTTAAACTATAGTCTCTATATCCACGCAATGCAATATAATCGGTACCATAAATATTATATCCCGACATACCCGAACCACCAACAATAAATCCTTCGAATGGTGATTTACGACCGGAATCGAAATAGCCAAGGAAACCCATTTCCAGCGCAGTTCTTAATACCAGTGTATGTTCTCCTCCAGGATTTGTAAGTGGTGTATACCAATCTCCTTTTAACAACCATTTGTGGTATTCAATCCACTTGTAACGTTCCTCGTTTGTAATACTTTCATCGGAATAATCTTTGTTATTAAACCACGAATAAGGTGGAGTAACTTTTAATGCCAACGAAAGGTTCGATCCTCTTCGTGAATAAAGTGGGTTATCAACCGAACTACGTCCGAATACCGTTTTAAAACTCAGATTATTGAATGTTCCGTTCACCTGACCGTTTTCGTCGGCCATAAAATAGAACATACTTCCCATGTTTCGCAGGTTATAATGCTCTAACGACAATTCGTGATAAACGGTAAAATAGTCATCAGGCCACGATAAACGATATCCGTAACCTAAAGCCAGTGCCGTTGTTTCCCAAATCTGGTCATCATCCTCATTGTCATTTTCCGAATCGTAATTATACTGATATGAAGGATAACCTCCATAACTTCCATAAGGCGAATAACCGCCGTAGCCACCATAACTATAAGGTGAATAACCACCATAGCCACCATAACTATAAGGTGAATAACCGCCATAGCCACTACCGTATGGATTATATCTTTGTGTATAACGGTTGGCACTGTAATTTATACGCGAGTGCGATAACGAAACTGAGAATGAATTAGGTTTTTTACCACCTAACCATGGCTCAATAAACGACAAGCTGATAGTACGATAATACTTTCCACTTGTTTGATAACGCAAACTCAGTGTTTGACCATCACCGGTTGGCAGCGGTCTCCATGCTTCTTTATTAAAGATGTTACGAACCGAGAAGTTGGCAAATTTCAAACCTACCGAACCTACAAACATACCGGCTCCCCAACCACCAGATAGTTCAATCTGGTCGTTTGCCTTTTCCTGAAGTTGATATTCAATATCCACTGTTCCTTCTTCAGGGTGTGGCTGAACATCAGGGTTAATCGATTCCGGATCGAAGTGTCCGAGCTGGGCCAATTCCCTGTATGAACGCATCAGCAGTGTCTTACTGAAAAGATCGCCCGGATAAGTACGCAACTCCCTTCGGGCAACGTGTTCGTGCGTTTTGGTGTTACCAACAATTCGCACCTCGTTAATAGTTGCCTGTTTTCCTTCGTAAATACGCATTTCGTAATTAATGGTATCCCCGTCAATATTAACCTCAATCGGATCGAGGTTAAAGAATAAGTAACCTCTGTCGAGATAAACATTATTCAAACCTTCTTCGTTGTCAAACAAGCGCTTATCCAATATTTTTTGGTTAAATACGTCTCCTTTTTTAATCCCCAAACGCAAATCGAGATAATCGGAAGGATAAACAGTGTTACCTACCCAGCGAATATCGCCAAAGTAGTATTTATCACCTTCTTCAACGTTTAGATCGATATTAACCCGGGGTTTGTTTTTTCGCCCCACTTCTACCTGGTAAACCGAATCTTCTACGATAATGGCATCGCGGTACCCTTTTTCGTTGTATTTATCTATTAGGTTCGCCTGATCTTTATCGTATTCTTCCTGAAGGAATTTTTTGGTTTTAAAGAAATTTCGCAACGACTTTTCGTTTGTCTTTTTCATGGAGCGTTCCAATGTAACATCCGAAAGTGCCTCGTTGCCAATAATATCGATATTATTAACCTTTACCTTTTCTTTTTTGTCGACGTAAATATCCAGGATTACGCTGTTGTTTTGAGTGGTATCGTCGCGCTGAACAATGTTAACCTCTGTGTTAAGGAATCCTTTTCCGTGGAAAAGGTTCATAATTGTTCGTTCGGCGCTGTTTACCTGATGGTCAGTGATCTGACTACCGCGCAAGAGTAAAACCTTTTCGGTGATATCGTCCTTTTCTGACTTTGAAACACCATAAAAATTTACATCTCCCAAACGAGGTCGTTCCTGCAGGTAAATATCCAACCAAATCTGACTTCCGATAATTTTAGTTGCCTGTATTTTTACATCGGAGAACAGGCCTTGTTGCCAGAGTTTTTTTATCGCAAGAGTTATTGCATCTCCCGGCACCATTATTTCATCGCCTACTTTTAAACCCGATAACTGAATAAGTACATTTTTATCCAGATAGCGAATTCCTGAAACCTGCACATCGGCAATTGTATACTGTCGTGCGCTTGAATAGTAGATTGAAAAGTTTGTACTATCAGCTTCTTGTGCAAAAAGCTGTGGCACAAACGCTACAAAAAGGAATAAAAAGGCGACTAATGGTCTTTTGATTCTAGTCATAAAATTAGCTCGTTAACTGTTCACTTGTTTTTCCAAATCTTCTCTCTCTGTTCTGATAATCAATAATGGCTTCAAATAAATCGTCTTTTCTAAAATCAGGCCATAATTTATTTGTAAAATACAATTCAGAGTAAGCTATCTGCCACAACAAAAAATTACTAATCCGATATTCGCCGCTGGTTCTTATCATCAGCTCCGGATCAGGTAATTCTGAGGTAGACAAATAATTTTGGAACAGTTCGTTATTTATTTTTTCTTGTGAAATCTTGTTTTGGGCCAAATCGTTGGCCAGATTTTTTACGGCATTAAGCACATCCCATCGTCCGCTGTAACTTAAAGCCAACACCAGGTTTAACCCGGTATTATCTTTTAATGCATCAACACAGCCCTGAAGTTTTGCCTGTACATTTTCGGGCATTTCATTAACACATCCGATAACGCTTAGCCTTACATTGTTTTTGTTTAGCTCCTGTGTTTCGGCTTCAATGGCATGTACCAGAAGTGCCATAAGTGCGTCAACTTCTTCTTTTGGGCGATCCCAGTTTTCGGTGGAAAATGCATAAAGAGTAAGGTGGTTTACGCCAATTTCGCCGGCTCCCTCAACTACAGAACGAACAGACTCAACGCCGTTTTCGTGTCCCATAACGCGGGGTTTGCCATGTTTAGCAGCCCACCTTCCGTTGCCATCCATAATAATGGCAATATGTTTTGGTATATTATTGCTATCTAATTTGTCAACTGTTTTCATCACCAATTTTTAGCATCGTAGGCCGGACAAGCCTTTTTGCCTATAAAAATCATATATGTGAGATGTACCCCCAAATATCCTGCCCAGTCGTTATTATGCGAACCATCGTTATAAGTGATGGTTTCGCTAAAACCATTTACATGTGCCAACGGATCATCCAAATCGTCCAATTGATCGCTCATATATTTGCGCATCTGGTATTCTACTCCTACTCCCAAACGATCGCCAATGGTATATTTAAATCCCATCCCAAACGGAATGGTTAGTGTTGTTACTGATTCTTCATAGTCGCCAACAACGTCACCATTTAGCTCTGGATGATCGGGATTAAATCCCGAAATACCTGCCGGTCCTAAAGGATCAGTCGCAAGCCTCCCTACCGTAAAAGTATAGGGAAAATAAGCTACTCCAATTCCAAATGTAACATACGGACTAAACCGAAGTTTCTGTTTTCCTAAAATATACCTCAGGTAATTAATTTCTGCCTGCAAGGTTAAATCCTGAACCGATTTATCAAACTCCCATGGCGCACTTTCCACTGTTCCTTCGCTGGCAAAAGTACCAGTAAGAAACATAGCACGCATAGCAACGCGGGCATTAAAATTATACCTGAAATAAGCTCCAAAATTTAAATTGAACGATTGAAACGGGGTGTCATCATCCATGTCGCCATGTACCGATGTTAATGTACCTCCCCAGATTCCGATGTCAGCTGTTTTTTGCGCATGTACTGAAACAGTCAGCAAAACTGTAACAAACACCAATAATAATTTCTTCATCTTGGTATTCAATTTCGTTTATTTAACAAGGTTTCAGACATGTTATTTTTATCATTTTCTTCATTTTGAAATGAAATGATCACTGTCGGTTTCAATCGTGTTTTTTCTATCCTGAAAAAGCTGCAAAAACACACATATCGGCGAACAAAAATCAACCTCATAACAAACTGAATATCAATGAACTTAAACGTATAAAAACGTTTTATCTTTTGCTTTCAAAAGCTACAAAAGTAATATAATTCTAAAAATAACATGCTCCTTTGTTATTATAAAACCGAAACAAAGATTAAAAATTGTTAAGTAGGCCTATGAATTGTAGTTTCTGCGGTCCATTCCCCACATTAGCTTACTACGTAAGGTATTAAAAAACGGCTGCTCCGGAAGTTGTAAAGTTTTGAGTTTAAACCCGGCTTTTTTCACTTTTATTTTTGTAGAAAACTCAACAGCAAACGAACGCGAATCAAGCGAAGTCAGGTAATTGGTTCCCCGCCCTTCAACAGTTAGTTCTATTTCACAGGTGTCGGGCACTACAATCGGGCGTATAGTCAAATTGTGCGGGGCCAGCGGTGTAATTACAAAGTTAGCCGAATTTGGTGTTAGAATAGGGCCACCAACACTCAACGAGTAGGCTGTTGATCCTGTTGGAGTGGCAATTATCAAACCATCAGCCCAATAGTTATTTAGGAACTCGCCGTTAACCCGTGCCGTTACATTTAACATCGATGAGTTATCGGTTTTCAGCACCGTCATCTCATTCAATGCATAATTAAAGTCGAGGTCTTCCTGGTTCGAGAATTCTATCTCCAGCATCGAGCGTTCTACAATTTTATAGTTCTTTCTAAAAATACTTTCGAGCGCGTAATGTACCTGGTCTTCCGAGATATCTGCCAGAAATCCTAAACGACCACCATTTAGTCCAATTACCGGGATATCGAAATTACGAATATTCAAAACCGACTGCAGAAAAGTTCCGTCGCCCCCAACACTAAAAATAAAATCATTGTCGGGATCAAAATCGGAATACGAATGAAAAAACGAGGTGTAATATGTTGAGCTGTTCAACTCCTCAACCAGGTGCGAATAAAAAGGTTTATATAATTGAACTTCGATATTTTTTTGGCGCAAAAAGCCAAAAAACTCCTGCAACACAGGAACAAAATCATCGGAAACCAGCGTGCCAAATACTGCAACTTTCACTATTACAATGGATTTAAATATTCATAAATTTCATAAACTGGTCGAAACGATCCTGATACAGATCATTCAACATCGACCGATCCTGATAAATGGCTTTTACATTATAATCATAACGCATCAATGCCTGAACTACTCCTGACAGTTCTTCTGAATCAAGTTTCAGAATCACATCCAAAACATTCGCTCCGGGTTTACGATCAATAAAAAAGCTGAGTATTTTCACATCGTTACTTTCCACAATCTGGCTGATCTGCGAAACGGAATAATCGCTCACATTCATCTCGATGACCAGTACACCGCCAACTTCCTGTAAGGAAAACAAACTTGCAAACCGACGTGCCAAATCATACAAGGTAATTGCACCGAGGTAATAATGGTCTTCATCGAGCACCGGCAGCACACTAATTTTTAGCTTGTACATTACAATTGCCAGCTCGAAAATATGCTGATCGCTATGAGCATGAGTGGTGTTCAGCTTATCTAATGCTGTTGAAAGCTGGGTTTCGACCAGGTTCAGATCGTATATCAATTTATCAGAAACAAGCCCCAGATATTTGGATTCGTCAACCACCGGGATATGCGAAACACGATAAACATCCATATGACTCAGCGCTTTACGGCCCGTTTCGGAACTGCTTACCGATGGAATTACATCTGATATTAGTTTTTCTGCCAACAAAACTTTACTGTTTAATGTTAATCGTTCAGCCTGAAAATAGTAACTTGCGTTTTTAAATTTTTAGTTATGACCAGACTTAGTGTAAATATAAATAAAATTGCAACACTGCGAAACTCTCGCGGCGGCAAAGTGCCCAGCGTTAAGGATGCCACTATTAATTGTCAAAAATTTGGTGCTCAAGGAATTACCATTCATCCACGCCCCGACGAACGACATATTACACGTAAAGATGTTTACGAGATTAAACCATTGATAACCACCGAATTCAACATTGAAGGTTACCCCAACGAAGATTTCTTAAAAATGGTTATTGAAGTGCAAGCCGACCAGGTTACTTTGGTTCCGGATACCGACGCTCAATTAACCAGCGATCATGGCTGGGATACATGGAAACATCTTGGTTTTCTTAAAGATGTGATTGCTCGTTTACAGGAAGCAGGTATTCGCACTTCTATTTTTGTCGATCCGGATGAAAAAGCTGTTGAAGGTGCTGCCGAGATAAAAACAGACCGTATTGAATTATATACCGAACCCTATGCAACATTCTACCCTATTGACCATGCAAAAGCAATTGAACCGTTTGTAGTGGCGGCAAAAATGGCGGCAAATTTAGGCATCGATGTAAATGCCGGTCACGATTTGAGTTTGGAAAACCTGAACTACATGTACCATAAAATTCCGAACTTAAAAGAAGTTTCGATCGGGCATGCGCTTATTGCAGATGCACTTTATTTAGGTTTGGAAACCACTATTCAGAAATACCTCGACTGCCTGAAATAGAACAAAACGGCAAGTACAGAAGTTAACACACTATGGATTTATACTACAGAAAGACAGGCAGTGGATCGCCACTGGTAATTATACATGGACTATATGGATCGTCGGATAACTGGATGACCATCTCTAAACGCCTGGCTGAAAAGCATACCGTTTATATGATCGATCAGCGAAATCACGGGCGATCGGGATTTGCTGAAACGCATACTTACAACGACATGCGCGACGACCTGGCGGAGTTTTTTGAAAAGCACAATATTGAAAAAGCCACAATCCTTGGGCACAGCATGGGTGGGAAAACAGCCATGTGGTTTGCTGCCGATTATCCTGAAAAGGTTGAAAAACTTGTTATTGCCGACATTGCCCCAAAAGATTATCTACAACTAAAGCAAGAGGGACAATTTTACCTGCACCAAAATATTTTGCTGGCCATGCAGGACATTGATTTTTCGATGGTTAAATCGCGTAACGATGTGGACGATTTTCTGGCAGAAAAAATCGACGACGAACGCATCAGAATGTTTCTACTGAAAAACGTTGAGAAAAATAAGAAAACCAAACAGTTTCAGTGGCGCGTTAACCACGAAGTTCTTTACGATTACCTGGAAGAAATAGTTGGCGGCGTAAATATTCACTGGCTCGACGATCGTATTCCGATAACAGCATACCCGGTAATTTTTATTCGTGGCTTGCTTTCGAAATATATTCAGGACGATGATAAAGAACTCATAAAAGAAATTTATCCGGAAGCCCGAATTGTCGACATTCCCAAAGCCGGCCACTGGCTACACGCCGAACAACCACAAAAGTTTGCTGAAGCGGTATTTTTGTGTTGCTAGTTGCAAAGATTGATGTAGATTGATTTTAAGATTGAATGAGATTGACGAATCGAAAAATTGCTGAACTGATAAATTGAAAAATTGTACGTAAAGCTTTTAACTTTTTCTCTGTGAAACTCTATGCTTCCTTCTTACAACTTTGTGGTTAACTCTTATAAAAAACCAACTGCAAAACTGCCAACTGCGACTGGATACTGAAAATTTACCTTTTGCTCCAGACGTTTAGATTGGAATTTCGCCCAACATAGCTGTCCTTAACTTTTGCCTTTTACCTTTCTACTTTTGCCTTTTGCCTTATCTACCGATTATACTTCTCCGTAGTTTCTCTCAAAAACTTCTTCTGCCCCGCTTTCAACTGTTTCCACTGAAAACGCCACTCCCAGTTTCCGGTTGCTGTTCCCGGTGTGTTCATCCGCGATTTTTCGTCTAACTCCAACACATCCTGCATGGGAAAAATGGCAGTATCGGCCACAGATGCCAAAGCCATTTGCATAATCTGTCTTGCCGAATTCTCTTCTGAAATATACTTTTCCACCAGTCTCTTTTCCTCTGCTTTAACAGCATTCAGCCAACCTAAAGTTGTGTTATTATCGTGCGTGCCGGAATAAACAACATAGTTTCGTTCATAATTGTGGGGCAAATCTTTGTTGGTTGCATTCGTAGCAAAAGCAAATTGTAGAACTTTCATTCCCGGCAGGTTAAAGCGTTCGCGTAAATGATCTACTTCGGTGGTTATGATTCCCAAGTCCTCAGCGATAAAGGGCAAAACACCAATCTGGCTTTTTATTAAACTCAGCATCTCATAACCATGCGCAGGAATCCACTTTCCGTTAATGGCAGTTTCCTCACCTGCCGGAACCGACCAAAACGATTCCAGTCCACGGAAATGATCGATACGCACCTGGTTAAACATGTTCAGGTTAAAATGCAAACGTGCCATCCACCAGTCGTATTCGCGTTCTTTTAGTCGCTGCCAATTGAACACCGGATTTCCCCACAGCTGGCCTGTTTCCGAGAAATAATCAGGAGGCACACCACCAACTTCTGTCGGTTGCAGTTCATCATCCAACAAAAAAATATCGGTATTTGTCCAAACATCCGAACTGTCGCCCGAAACGTACAGCGGCACATCACCAACAATCTGAATGCCTTTTTCGTTAGCATAATGTTTTAACCGGTGCCACTGCCTGAAAAACATAAACTGAACAAATTTTTCATAAGCAATTTGCTGTTCCAGTCTTTCAGAAAGATCGTTTACAGCTTCCGGATCTCTGAATTTTATTCCAAGATCCCACTCACTCCAGTGCAAACCACCAAAATAATCGCGGGCTGAAATAAACAAAGCATAATCGTTTAACCACCAGCCATGTTCATTTAAAAAGTGGTAATATTCATCGCGAAAATGATCAAATTTATTTTCCTTAAATTGCTGAAATGCCTTTTTCAACATCGTGCTTTTCCATGCTGAAACTTTGCCAAACTCTACTTTTGATTTCTTAAACGACGGTATCTTTTCAAAGTCCTCATCATTCAGCAGATCTTCGTGTAAAAGCAACTCCAGATCCACCAACACCGGATTTCCTGCAAATGCCGAGTAGCATTGGTAAGGCGAATTCCCGGCTCCAACCGGTCCAAGAGGTAGAATCTGCCAGAGTTTCTGACTGCTCTCCTCCAGTAAATCAACAAAGGCATACGCTTCTTTCCCCAATGTCCCAACACCTTCCTGCCCCGGCAGCGAAGTTATATGCAGAAGAATTCCACTTTTTCTATTTGTCATTCTTAAAGTTTTCTCTGAATTGTTGTAAATGATCGGCTGTTTCGCGAACAATGCGTTGTACGGCCAAACCGTGTTCTAAATCAGCAATTACGGCCTCCGAATCATCGCCGGTGAGAAATTGGTAATGCGCATGCACCATAGAGCGCAACCAACCCGACGGAACATGACCTGAAGGGAAACTGGTAACCGGTTTATAGTTGCTGCCAACCATCTGTTTTACCCACTGATCCGAACCTTCCGTATAATATTCAAAGTACTCCGGATTCTGCGATGAATAACGGAATGCACCGTTTTCTGCATAAATCTCCAGCGATACCAAATCGCCTGAACCGGAGCTAATCCTACTTGCCGACATATTTCCAACGGCGCCGGTTTTTGGTTCGTATAACGAAAGCGAACTAAACAAATCTGATCCGGCAGGTACACCATCAAAATCGCCGGCCTGCAAGCCGCTGGTTATTTGCAATTCCTCACCCATAAAAGCCATCAGCAAACTAATTCCGTGCGATCCAAGATCGGCCATCGCACCGCCATCGGGAGCAGGAGTTAAACGAGTAACACGTTTTTTGCGGTAACTTTCCTGCAGATAATCACCGTGGTAATATTTCAGATCGAAATGAATTGGCTTTCCAATCTTCCCTGACCGCCAGAATTTCAATCCCTCGCGAACCGACGAAGTTTGCAAATATTGAAATCCCACCTGAATACGAACATCCTGACCTGCAGTTTCCAGCAGCTCTTTCATTTGTTCTTCCTCTTCCAGCGAAGAACAAACCGGTTTTTCGAGGTAAATATATTTTACGCCAGGCATTTGCAGCGCCATTTGAAAATGCTCGAAATGCACTTTGTTCGGCCCCAAAATATATACTGCTTCAATTTTTTCATTCTTAGCAAAGTCCTCCACTGATTCAGCCTTACCGAATCCCAATTGCTGCGCAAAAGCTTCACGACTCTCCTTTCTTGCCGATGCTACCGACTCCAAAACAATTTCGGGAACTTCGTTATAATAAAACTTCAGAGCCAGAATCGCATAAACATGTGCACGGGCAATTCCACCTGCGCCAATAAAACCTACGTGTATTTTTTGCATACTTTGTTTCAAATGTTTCGTCAAAAATAACGTTTTGATCAATATAATCCAGGTCTTGGCCAACTCTTTAATTTTTGTTTAGATTTAAGGCAAAATACTTTTTAGATGAAAAAAACTGCGCTGTATATTATACTGGGATTGCTGTGTTCCTGCGCTCCCAAAACCGATTCTGTGTTAAAAACAGGAAACTGGCTGTTCGCTTTCCAAATCGATGATCAAAATCCGGATCAAAAGATTCCCTTCAATGTTCAAGTTATTAATGAAAAGCACCTCGCAGTTACAAATGCTGACGAACAAATTGATGTTCAGGAAGTAACTTACAAGAGAGATTCCGTGTTTATTAAAATGCCTGTTTTTGGCTCTGAGTTTAAAGGTAAAATAAGTGGAGAGAAAATTACTGGCGAATACTTCAACTACAACAAAAGTAAGGTACTCCCCATTCCGTTTGAAGCCGAATATGGTATTGAAAATCGTTTTGAAATTACGAATAAAAATGCCGCTGATTTCTCTGGTAAATGGAAAGTAAACTTTGGTGAAGAAGAAAACGGCAGTCCGGCAATAGGGATTTTTGAACAAGACGGCAATCATATTACCGGAACATTCCAAACAGAAACAGGCGACTATCGCTACCTGGAAGGTGTGGTAAATGGCAACACCATGCAATTGTCGTGTTTTGATGGTGCGCATGTTTTTAAATTCACTGCTGAACTCAACGATTCCACATTAAACGGACTGTTCTATTCAGGAAATACTTATAAAGAAAAATGGAGCGCAGTAAAAGCAGATGGAGCTGAATTGGCCGATATGAAAACGCTTACCTATCTGAATCCGGGTTACGACAAATTGAGTTTTGCTTTCCCGAATGAAAAGGGTGACACCATTTCATTAGCCGATGAAAAATATACAGGAAAAGCTGTAATCGTTCAGATTTTTGGAACCTGGTGTCCGAATTGTATGGACGAAACACGCTTTCTGGTTGAGATGAACGAAAAATATAATGCTGCCGGACTGGAAATTATCGGGCTTGATTTTGAAGTAAAACCTGATTTCGACTATTTTCAACAACGTATCAAGCGTTATCGAAATGATCTGAATGTTTCGTGGGAACTCGTCTTAGCAGGAACATCTAACAAGAAGAAAGCCGCTGAAGCTCTGCCAATGCTGAATAAAATTATTTCCTATCCTACAGCCATTTATATCGGCCGAAAAGGCGAAATACAGGAAATACACACCGGATTTTCAGGCCCCGGAACAGGCGATGCATACGAGGATTATAAAACAGAAACCGAAGCATTAATTGAAACATTACTGAACGAATCAATTTAACCATGAAATACTATCTGATTTTTGCCGCCTCAGTTCTTTTCTTTCTGGCATCGTGCCAACCAAAAGACACAAAATGGAAAGGCCAGGCGCCCATAAAAAAAGTGAGTACGCTCACCCGCCCCATTCAATACCAACTTAAAAAGACATTTGATGTAGGTAACGGTATTTTTTTGTCAAACGAATTCGATGGCGCCCGATTAAACGGAGTAGCACTTACCGGCGAAAATGAAGTTACCGTTTTGGTAACACCTGAAAATACGCCAATAAATGAAAGCCCGTGGTATGCATTTAAAATCTGGTCGGAGACAGAAAGAGAGATTCAGCTAAGAATCACCTACAACGAAGGCGTTGGGCACCGGTATTATCCAAAGATCAGTACGGATAGAAAAAGCTGGGCACCGGTTGATTCAACAGTTTACTTAACCGACACAGCATCGGTTACAAGCGGTGAATCTCCTAAATTTTGCGAATTCAGCTTACAAGTGAACAGCGATACAACCTGGGTCGCAGCACAAGAACTAATTGTTTCAAAAGATATTTATGAGTGGGCCGGAGGACTTGCTGAGAGATCATTTGTAAGTTTTGATGAATTAGGGAAAAGCAAAGAAGGCCGGTCTATAAACTATTTGCAAATTGGCAATCCGAAAAGTAAAAAAATGCTGATGGTGCTTTCACGTCAACATCCGCCTGAGGTTACAGGATGGATGGCTATGAAAGCTTTTACCGAGGAGCTATGTGCATCCGGTGAGTTGCAGGAAAAATTCAGAAATGAATATTGTATTTATGTAGTACCGTGCGTGAATCCCGACGGTGTGAACAATGGACACTGGCGACATGGCGCCGGCGGAATCGATCTGAACCGCGACTGGGAAGATTTCAACCAGCCGGAAACACAAGCCATCCGTAAATTCATGCAAAACAAAGTAGCTGAGCAACGGAAATTCTATTTTATGATCGATTTTCATTCTACATACGAAGATATCTACTACACCATCGCTCCGGAGCTAAAAGGAAATATGCCGGGAATAGTTCCAAAAATTATACAAGCAATGGCGAAAGATATTCCGGGTTACGATCCAAATATCCGCCCCAATGCTGAAGATGTTGAGCGTGTTAATTCTACGGTTTCCATTTTTCATGAATATGGTGCAGAAGCTGTAACCTACGAAGTTGGCGATGGCACGCCACGCGAGCTGATAAAGAAAAAAGGCGAATTAACAGCTATCAACCTTATGGAAATCATGCTTGAAAATTAAGCACAAAAAAAGGATGTCATCTTTCATTGTTGAATTCATAAAGATGACATCCTTTTGGGAGTAAAATAAATCTTATTTCAACCACTTATCCAACCAATTGAAAAATACACGTTGCCACAAAATTCCGTTTTGAGGTTGCAACACCCAGTGATTTTCTTCCGGTAAATATAACATTTCAGCAGGCACTCCA
The DNA here is from genome assembly GCF_963677575.1 of uncultured Draconibacterium sp. Taxonomy (NCBI): domain Bacteria; kingdom Pseudomonadati; phylum Bacteroidota; class Bacteroidia; order Marinilabiliales; family Prolixibacteraceae; genus Draconibacterium; species uncultured Draconibacterium sp. The sequence continues at coordinate 5,391,501 of NZ_OY782038.1, read as the reverse complement.
CGCAAAACAGCTGCATTAAACGCTGCCATTCCCTGCTCTGCCGGAACACGGTAGTCTTTTTCGCCTTGCACGATCAAAATCGGAGTATCCCAATTTTGAACGTATTTATGTGGAGAAAATGAGTACGAACGTTGTGCTGCGGCATTGTCTTTATCCCAGTACGCACCACCATAATCGAAATCAACAAACCACATTTCCTCGGTTGAGGTGTACATGTGCTCGAAGTTAAAAATACCGTCGTGAGCAATAAAAGCTTTAAAACGCTTTTCGTGATTTCCTGCAAGGTACATCACCGAATAACCGCCGTAACTGGCACCAACTGCCCCCAATTTTGTCTCGTCAACAAAAGGTTCTTTGGCCATTTCGTCGATGGATGTTAACAGGTCTTTAATATTTTGTCCGCCATAATCTTTCGAAATCTGCTCGTTCCACTCCTGACCAAAACCCGGTAACCCGCGACGGTTTGGAGCCACAACAATATAACCGTTGGCTGCCATCATTTGGAAATTCCAGCGATACGACCAAAACTGGCTAACCGTGCCTTGTGGTCCGCCTTGATTGTATAGTAAAGTCGGATATTTCTTATTTGGATCAAAATGTGGCGGATAAATCACCCAAACTGCCATTTGTTTTCCGTCTGTGGTTTCCATCCAGCGTTTTTCCACTTTTCCCATGGTAAGCTGATCGAGAATTCCTTTGTTTACAGTGGTTAAAGCCACATCTTTTCCGGTGGCAGGATCAACCAAATAAAGCTCAGCCGGTTGCGACATAGAAACTTTTGAAGCCAACAAATGGTTTCCAACCGGAACTGCACTTTGATAATTGTGAACTCCATCTGTCAATCGAGTAATTGAATTATCAGCTAAAACCAATTGGTAAATTTCATCCGTTGCATGAATGTCGCTGATAAAATAAATTGATTTTGAATCAGCACTCCAGCTCAATGAAGCCGCATTTTGATCAAAACCGGCCGAATAATCTTTCTTTTCACTTGTTTCCAAATCGGCCACAAACAAGCGGTTTTTATCCGATTCGTATCCATCGCGCTCCATGCTTTCCCAGGCCAGATATTTTCCGTCGGGCGAATAAACCGGATTTTGGTCGTAGCCCATCATTCCTTCGGTAAAGTTGCTGGTTGTGCCACTTACTACATCGTACATGTAAATGTCTGAATTGGTAGAAACAGCATATTCTTTCCCAACCTTTTTCTTACAAACGTATGCCAGTGTTTTTGAATCAGGACTCCAAACAATTTGCTCCGTTCCGCCAAATGGTTTCATCGGCGAATCAAAACGCTCGCCGGTCATAATGTCTTTTCCTTCGCCTACTTTTCCATCCGAATAATTGGCAATAAAAATGTGATTATAGGTGTAATCGTGCCAGGTATCCCAGTGGCGATACATAATATCTGTTTCCAGGCGTGCATTTGCTTTTGGCAGATCCGGGAAAAGATCATGGATATCATTGTCGAGTTTTACGGTTTGCAGGTAATATATTTTCGACATATCCGGAGCATACTGAAAACCGAAAATTCCACCTTCAATTTCTGAAACCTGGCTTTTGTCACTACCATCAGGATTCATTTCCCACAACTGAACGCTGCCGGAAGCCGATGACAAATAACCGATTCTCTTTCCATCGGGGCGCCAAACAACATTGTATTCGTTACTGGCTGTGTTGGTGAGATTTTTTGCTTCACCGCCGGCAACCGGAATCGTATAAATATCGCGGTACGACTTATTCTCCTCAATATTGTAATAAGTTACTGTGTATGAAATGGTTGAACCATCAGACGAAACCGTAGCTCCTCCCAGGCGGCCAAATGACCACAAGATCTCAGGTGTCATTACATCTGAACTTAATTTCTGAGTTTCGGGCACATAGTTTTTAGCAACCTGCCCCGACTCTTTTTGCGTACAGCTAACTATTGTCATAGCAATAAAAATAAAAAGTGCAATTTTCTTCATTTTGCTTTTTTGAAAAATTAGTGAATTCAAAATAAACACATTTAATGTGCTCGGGCAATGATTTTTAACCAAAAACCATAATTATAGTTCAAAAACAAAATTGCAGGAAGTTGGTTTGATGCCTCGTTTCCCTCAAAAGAAAAAGGCTACCCAATGATAGCCTTTTATAAACCTAAACCAAACCTAAGAAAATCTGTACCTTTTTAAGATTAAGGTACGAGTAGTATTTTTTTAATCTCTTTTTACACTTCCTAATCCTTCAATATTGCGGGTAACTTTTGGATTTCCGCTGTAGCGAACTTTGCCAACACCTTCTATTTTAGCATACAATGTTTCAACGGCATGTACCGATCCGGTTCCAACTCCTTCTATTTTAAATCGGGCATCGTTCACACGAAGATCTTCTGCATCAACATGGCCGGCACCAGAGAGTTTCACATCCAGTTTCTCAGCCACCCCTTTCAATTGAACCAGCACACCACCTTCGCCAACAATCTCAATATCTTCAGCTTTTACCTCCAAATCAATCTTAGCTCCTCCTTCAACTTGCACGTATAAATCATTCAAATCGAGGTAACCATCGGTGCTTAAATTTAAACCTCCCTGCACTTTAATTTCATCCAGGTTTTTAAAAGTCACATACAAATGAATGCGCTCGTAATTAATAAAATCGCGATCTACAACCACACGCAATTCGTCGCTCCAGTTGTCAACATCCAGTTCTTCAAAAACGTCACCATCGGGAGTTTTTACCGTTAAAGCACTCTCGTTTCCCTGCGATAAAAACACTTTGTAACTTCCTTCAAGGTAAATGGCAGAAAATTTGTCGATATCGTACCGGCGTGAATCCCAATCGTCATCGTTTTGTGCCGACAGGTTAATTGCAAATAAAATTGATAAGGTAAATAGAAGTGCTGTTTTCATCTGTGTCTATTTTTATAACAATTCAAAATTAGGATTTCTGAGTTTGATAATCATTCTTATTTCGATGAATGCGTGCTTTTTCTAGATAAATGGAAGATTTGAGAACAGCTTCGGTCTTACGTCCGGGCATTTTTCAGTATAAAAATCAAGCCATAAAAGATTAAACCGGCAAGAACGAGCACCAGAAAAAAATCCATAAAAATATAGGTCTGCGATAAAATGAGCCTATAAAAAATATACAATGCCCCAAGAATAGTTCCGGTCATTAAACTTCTAATGAAAAGCACATGAAATACTTTTATAAGCTGTGAAGAACAAAACAACCACAGTAATCCAAAAAGTAAGATCCCCCCTCCTTCCCAACGGTTTCCGGTTTTCATTTCAATTAATCCAAAAACTACCGGAAGTACAGAACAAATTACCAAACTGCGCGCAATACTTCTTCTGATCTTTATTCGGTTTCGGTCTCTTTTGATTTTTGGGAATAGCGAAAACTGCATTTCTTCGCACCTGAATTCTTCCGAGAACAGATCCTGTTCAGAGTTAATAATACCACGTTTCAGGGCTTCCTGAATAGCCAGCTGTGCAGCTTCCGGCTGATAATGGTCGCGCAATCTCAGCACCTCCTTCAGCTGTTCGTCGGAATAATTCGGAATGTCTTCCCTGAAATCAACCTCTCTTTTCATACGATTAAAATTGCTTGTTTCGTTAGGTATCGTATGTAACTCGCACATATAATTATTCTCATTGGCATATCTTTTTAAATGCTCGTTTCGAATATCTTTTCTTCCACATTTTATATCTTTGAACAACAAACAGGCACCCCTGTTTCAGATGACAGTTGAAATAACCAAAAATAAATCTCATGTACAATTTTGAATTCAGAAATCCGGTAAAAATTCTTTTTGGAAAAGAATCAATTTCGAAACTTTCCGGTGAAATTCCGGATGATGCGAACATTTTAATGATTTACGGTGGAGGAAGCATAAAACGCACTGGTGTTTACGACCAGGTAATGGCGGCGTTAAAAGATTGTACCGTTGCAGAGTTTAGCGGAATTGAGGCGAACCCTCATTACGAAACCTGTATGAAAGCCGTGGATGTTGTAAAAGAAAAAAATATCAATTTTCTGCTGGCTGTAGGTGGAGGTTCAGTGCTCGATGCCACTAAATTTATTGCCACTGCAGCCTTGTACGAAAACGGGGATCCGTGGGATATTTTGGCCGCAGGAGTACCCGTTGAAAAAGCTTTGCCGCTGGGTGCTGTTTTAACCTTGCCGGCTACAGGATCGGAGATGAACGGTAATTCTGTAATTACACGTGCCGAAACGCAAGAGAAAAAAGCATTTGGCTCGCCGCTGGTAATGCCACTGTTTTCGGTGCTCGATCCGGAGTGTGTATTTACCTTACCCGACCGTCAGGTGGCCAATGGTGTTGTTGATGCTTTTGTACACGTAATGGAGCAATACCTGACTTTCAAAGTGAATTCGCCTCTACAAGACAGGCTGGCAGAAAGTATTCTGACCACGCTTGTTGAGGAAGGTCCGAAGGTTTTGGCCGATCGTAAAAACTACGACGCTGCTGCGAACTTTATGTGGTGTGCAACTATGGCATTGAACGGAATGATTGCAGTTGGTGTTCCGCAAGACTGGTCGACACACGTTATTGGGCACGAATTGACTGCCTTCCACGGAATAGACCACGGGCGCACACTCGCCATTGTTCTGCCGGGCGTAATGAATATTAAGCGCGACAACAAAAAGGACAAGATCTTACAATATGGTGAACGCATTTGGGGCATAACAGCCGGTACCGAGGATAAACGAATCGACGCAATTATTGCACGAACTGTTGAGTTCTTCGAGTCGCTAGGCGTTCCATGCCGCTTGCCGGATTATGATGTTCCGGAAACCAGTATTGCTAAAATTGTAGAGCGCTTTAAACAAAGCGAAGCCAAAATTGGCGAGAAGCAGGATATGGATTATGTTGAGATTGAAAAGATTTTAAGAGATAGATTGTAATAATCTCTCAAATAAAATTAAAGGTTGTCAGGCTTTCCCTGACAACCTTTTTTTTATGTCTTCCTGAATGATTTTTTCGTATTCATTCATCAAACTTCGTAACACTTTATTGTCTGCATCAAAAGCATGCCCGTCCAATTCTTTTACCGGAAGTATTTTGGGTGAAGTCCCGGTTATAAATGCAACATCTAAACCAGTCAGTCCATCCAATCGGATTTCCTCTTCTGTAACTTTTAGATTAAGACGGCTGGCACAAACAAGCGTTTTCTGACGGGTAATTCCCAACAAAACCTGTTTGCCCGGAGGTGTAATTATTTCATCTCCTTTTATAAAAAACACATTGCTTCGGCTTCCTTCAGTAATTCGCTCTTCATGATCAACCAAAAGCACTTCGTAAAAACCTTTCATTTCCATCAGTCGATTAGCTTGTTTGCGCACTTCGGTTTGAAAAACTTTGGCGTTCGGATTCATACGTTCGGCATGCAACAGTCCGCAGCGAATTCCCAATTTGTACTGCTCATCCGAAGGATAATTGTGCGCGATAAAAAAAGCTTTCAGGTTGGTTTTGCACGAAATAAGAATGTTCCCCTCATCCACCTCGTTTCTTACGATCAGCTGATTTAAAAACGCTTCCAACTGCGCACAACTGTAGCAAATCTCTTTTCCGGCCAGTTCGGCTGATGATTGCATTCGTTGCAGATGCTCATCTAAAAACAGTGGAATTCCGTTTACAACACGCAAAACTTCGTAGATCCCGCCTTCATTTTCGGCAGGCACAAAAGTGGATACCGGCAAAAGCCGATCGTTAAAAACAAAATATTTGTGGAGTGGAAAAAGTGCCATCTGTTTCTTTTGTGGTAAATTTATTGAAATGTTTCAAAAGCAATTCAAATGCCGCCTGAAATTCCGTTACCAATACAATATAATCCATACAAACATCATTTTCGTTTTCTGCTGAACGAACTTATTGAATGGGAACTTAGCAATTGGAGCGTTACAAAAAAATCAATGCTTTCAATCGGGAATAATCTGATTGATTTCTACCTCGGAGAATTGACGCCGGAGCAAGTTTGTAAAGCAAGCATCAACTACTTCAAAACAAAAAATATTACCACAGAAACCGATTTCAGCAACTGGATGGGAAATGCGGATTGGAAAAAAATCACTTTACCCGATGAATCAAAATGGTTGATAAAAAGAGGAAACCAGGCTGATCGTTACCTCCATATTCATCCGGCAAAGTTTTCGAAACACACCATTCGGATTCGAGCCACCACATTAAAAACAGTGTTGACCTTATGCGTGCATAAAATTCCTATTCTGGATGATACAGAACTCAATTTGCAGGCGGTAAATCAACAACGAATTTTGTACCTGCAACTTTCACCAATTAAATCGTTGGATGAAGAAGATTCAGGAATCTTAAAACTGTGGCAACTATTCTTAAATGCAGGAACTATTGCTTACCCCTGAAGTTGCAAAACCTCAAGCACCGCATTTTTATAACTCCGCCCGATCGGTAATTCTTTTCCCGGCACTTCAATACTGGTCGAGGTAAATGCTTCAATTTTCGACAGCGACACAATAAACGATTTATGAATGCGCATAAAACCGCTGTCGGGCAGTTTTTCAGACATGTGAGTCATACTGGTTTTTGTGATGATTTTTTTCTCAGTAGTATAAATCTGCACGTATTCGCTCAAGCCCTCAACGTACAGGATTTCATTTAAATGCACCTTTAAAACCTTTTTATTTTCCTTCACATAGATAAAGGCCTCATCGGTTTTACCATTGGTTGAAGCGATGGGTTGCAACTCCGGAACATCGTCCTGAACCGACTGATAATATTTATTCACGGACTTCAGGAAGCGTTCAAAAGTAATTGGCTTCAGCAGAAAATCGACCACATCCAACTCAAAACCTTCGAGGGCATATTCGCGATAGGCAGTGGTAATAATAACTTTAGGCGGATTTTTTAATGTTCTCAGAAATTCGATTCCTGTTATCTGGGGCATCTGAATGTCCATAAACATCAGATCGATCTTGTGATTGTGAAGTTCCTGCAAGGCTTTCATGGCATCGCCACATTCAGCACAAATTTCAAAATTATCTAGTTTTTCAATGTGCGAGCGCATCAAGTCACGTGCGAGAGGCTCATCATCTATAATGAGGCACTTAGTTTTCATGGTAATACGGAATTAGCTTTTGTTTTCTGTTTTATCCGAAGCACAAGCTTCAGTCTGTTTTCAATCTGTTATTAAAATAGTACGAAAAAATAGCATACTGTTACACTTTACGCGTAAATTTCTATACTAAATTCTCTAAAATTGTCATCAATGTTCTCCACTAACCGGTGTTTGTCAGGATAATTAAAGAGTAAACGCTGGTAGGTAATTTTATTGTCTTCATTGTTAGCTATCTTAAAACTGTTTTCGCTCCAAAATGTAAACGAAAACAGCAAATACTTCCGCTCCGCTTTTATAATGACTGTACTTTCATAGGTTTCGTTACACTCGTAGGCAACTTTTATTGCAGAATTTATAAACGGAAGCAATAAAAGTGGCGGAACAACATAAGATTTCAGGTTGCCACTAACAATAAAATTACTTGTTAGCCGATCGCCCAAAGCCTGGTTATGAATGGTCATAAACTCCTCCAGCAACTTCACTTCCAGTTCCAGCGGAATCAATTCTTCTTTTCCTTCGTAAAGAAAACGGTTGAGGAAATTCGAAATATTAATGATCATCTCCGGTGCCGTTTCTGCATTTTTTAACGACAGAACTTCCAACTCCTCCATCAATTCCAGAACAATACGGGGTTGCAACTGATACCGGTAAATCTCCAGCTCGGTTTCGAGTTTCGAACGCAGTAACTCTTCTTTCTGGTATTCGGCACGATACCACGAACTACCCGCCTTTATAGCCAGAAATACCAAAATGATATAATGATTACCAACGCCGCTGATCACGATATTTTTAAGATTCAGAAACCCGGAATCAAACATTCTGCTTTTGTCAAAAAGATAAAAAACCAGGTAGTTGCTTACCAATAATTCAACTACCGAAAATACGATGAGAAGAACGAAAATACCTGCAGCAAACACCAAATAACGCCCGTTAAAGAATGTTTTGGGCAAAAGCCAGTAAGCAATTAAATAAGTGTGCGTTACAAAAACAGGTAAAGTAACCAGGTAATACATCAGCCAAACATGTAACGAACCGATTCCTTCGTTCAAAGTTTGAATAAAGGAGAATGATATTACCCATGCCAGCCAAAAGATGACATGCAAAATATAACTCCGTTTAACGATATGTAATATGCCTGTCTTCATGCGTATTTTTTAACTCGAGGCGCACTTTAAACTTGTCGCCCATATCTTTCACTTTCAGACTGTATCCCTGTCCGTCGTAAATAATATTTAAACGCCTTTTTAATCCGCTGTAACCACTTCCCCGTTCAATTTCCTTGCGCTTTTTCTGCAATCCTTCGGGTTTGCTGTTTTCTGTTTCAATAATTATTTCTTCAGCTGTAGCCTGTACCAAAATAGTAATCCACGGTGCGCCGGCATCTAAACTACTGCCATGTTTAAAGCTGTTCTCAACCAGCAGGAATAATATCATTGGTGGAATTTTTGCCGCAGTTAAATCGCCCTCGGTTTTGTAACTCACCTTTAGTCGTTTCCCGTAACGCAACTTTTCCAGTTGCAGATAATTTTCAACCAATTCTACCTCATCTTCTAGCGTTACAAATTCTTTCAGGCTTTCGTTAATAATATAGGTGAGCACAATTTTCATGCGGCTAATCACTTCGTTTGTTTTGCCAGGATTAAGCAACGACAGCGCATAAAGATTATTAATGGTGTTAAACATGAAATGCGGATCGAACTGCGATTGCAAAAGAGTTGTTTGCGCTTTCCGGTGTTGTTGCTCCAGTTTTTTCCGCAGGTCTTCAGTGAGGATGTAATCTTTAACATATTTGGCAATACAAAACAAGGCCACAATAAAGGTCATGTCTTTTGTATTCATCACAATCAAACGAAGATTAAAAGCTCCGTTTCCGGATATATTCTCGGGGGCAATTGAAGCATAAAAAATATAATCGGAGAACAATAATTTTAATGCCGACAAGCCAATTCCTATCAGCAAAAAGACAACGATAAACCAAAACGGTTTGGCTTTTAACAACAGTTCGGGAACCAAAAGAAAAATGGTGATGTAGGCGTAGCCAAAAAAGAAAAAGGCATTGCCCAGTGTTATTCCGAAAATGTGAGGCAGGTTATCGTTTTCGCTTTGAACAAATAAAATACCTGTAAACAATACCACGGTAATTACAAAGAATAAAATATGCCTTGTTCCCCGGTAAAGCACACTGTTATTGTACAACAATTTGTTCATTCCGTTAACTCCCCTATCATAAAGATAACAACATTTATAAGAGCTCTTCAAAGATTAACATCGGGCAAGCGGAAAAAATCTGTCGTTCGCTGACAAAAACTGCCATTTTGCAGCAAAAAACATCCATTCATTGAAAAGCCCTGCGTTGTTTCAACGCAGGGCTTTCGAGTAAGTACTCACTAATTTTATATTACCCTTTCATCTGTATAAATTTCAATTTTCTGATAATTTTAAAATTCAAATTTGACAGATGGAACCGCTCCATCCGTCGCTCTCACATAAAATTTATTCATTCTTGTTTTTGTAATTCTTGAATGAAAAATTTCATGTTCGTTTCATATTTTACTCGCTCTATTTTTTCAATGGTTTCTGTTTTTTGTTCTTTTCTGTTAAGAGAAAAAACCCCCGCCCCTCTGGCGGGGATTATCTTTTCATATTTCTATGAAAAAAATTGCGCTGTACTTAAAATTCGTTTTAAAAACTGGCCTGATATTCGTCTTTCACCAAATCAGGGAAATAACATGCGATCAACCCCAGTAAATCGTCTTGCGATTTTTTGTTCTGACAAATTACCCGCTGCGAGTAGTAGGCAACTCTGTCCAGTTTCAGATCCATTTCTTCTTTTGGTAATTGCTGGAAACGAGGTTCCATTTTCTTTACCCCAAACACATGGTTTCTGCAGGCATATTCAATCTCAAACTCGTCGCTACGAACAATAAATGTTGTACATTTTTTTCCATCTTCGCACAAAACACCAATTCGTATTGGTACGTTAGTGTTTTCGTATGTCAACTCGTAAGTCTCCAATAACTGATCCTGGTAAACCATTGGAGAACTTGAATTTACTATAGTATAACTACCAAATTCGGTAAGAGAGTTTCCGGTCATCGCCTTTCCGTCTTTAATTTTTGCGGTGGCGCCCATGCTTAAAATCGCAATGCAAATGCTTAATAGAACTAGTTTTGTTTTCATCGTAGTATTGTTTTAATCGTTTTCATATCTCAAATGTACGTAACTACCTGATGCAATGCTTTTTAATTCAGCATTCAGCAAATAGACATCAACCAACGTCAGGTTTTATTCTACAAAATCCGATAACTGTTATTCACCTGCATTCAACTACAGTTACCCCAAAAAATGTGTTGTTGGCTGTTCTACGAAATCCATCATTGCTCATCTTCAACAAAAGTTTTGGCTTGTGTTTGGCTGAAAAAGAAAGTTTTATTTTAATCTGAAAAATTCATGATTTTTTCATACGAAGTGTTGACGATTGAAAATCTGCACATTACGTGCTTTGACAATGTATATTTTACGATTTTAAATGTCAAGGTTAACCCTGATAAATAATTGTATTTCAATTATTTCGTCAGCCCTTCGGGTAATTTATTCATTTTATGAAACGAGCACGAGAGCAACTCACATGCAAAAGGATGATTAGAAGGCTTGCGAGTTCCATACTATACCTTTGAAAACAAATAATTTTAATAGTATGAATTAATTAGGTTAATTTGCAGGCTATGGAAATTGCTTCGCTGAGCAACATAAAAAAGGAACTGAAAAACCTGCCGCCCGAGGTTTTGCATGACGTAATAACGCGGCTGGCCAAGTATAAAAAAGACAATAAAGAATTGTTAAGTTATCTTTTGTTTGAGGCTTATAACGAAGATGAATACATCAGGCAGGTGAAAGAAGAAATCGACCTGGAATTTATAAGCCTGAACCGAAGCAGCTTTTACCTGGCAAAAAAAACAATTCGAAAAGTTTTAAAAACCACCAAAAAGCACATTCGTTTTTCGGGTAAAAAAGAAACGGAAATTGAATTGCTGATGTATTTCTGCAAGAAACTAAAAGACTCGCACCTGAATTATAAACGCAGCCGCGTTGTATTCAATATGTACCTAAACCAGGTAAAACGCATACAAAAAGTAATTTCCATGCTTCACGAAGATTTACAATACGATTACCGCGAAGAACTGGAAGCGTTGTAAATTGTTGTTAGTAGAAAGCGGATTCGGATGATAAATATTACCTGGCTAAGAAGAGACTTACGTTTAAGCGATAATACCGCGCTAAATAAAGCACTGTATGGCAATAATAAAGCGCTCGTGCTTTTTATATTCGACACCAATATTCTGGATAAGCTGGCTAAAGACGACGCCCGCGTAACTTTTATTCATCAACAACTTACCAAATTGGATAAGGAACTGCGTGCAATGAATTCGGGGCTGATGGTAAAAACCGGTGAGCCATTAAAAATATGGCAGGAACTGATCAGCGATTTTGAAATTGGCGAAGTGCATTTTAATCGCGATTACGAGCCTTATGCAACAGAACGCGATAATAAAGTACAGCAACTTCTACAGAAAAATAATATTGCTGTTCTGTCGCACAAAGACCAGGCAATTTTCGAGCCTCATGAGGTATTAAAAGGCGACGGAACGCCGTACACTGTTTTTACACCTTTCAAAAACAAATGGCTTGAACATTTCGATCCACAGCAAATAAAAGTGGAAGCGGATTTAAAACCGGATGCATTTGCAGAAGTTGATTCTTCATTACCAACGCTGGAAGAGATTGGTTTTCAAAAATCATCTATTCCTGTTAAGGACTACGATCTGTCGGTCGTTGAGAATTACAGCGAAACACGAAACTTCCCGGCAATTCACGGAACCAGCTATTTAAGTGTTCACCTGCGTTTTGGAACAGTTAGCATAAGGCAAATTGTGCAGCAGGTGTACAAACAGTCGCCCGAGTTTTTGAGCGAATTAGTGTGGCGAGAGTTTTTTACGCAAATACTTTTCCATTTTCCGCGTGTGGTGAACGAGAATTTCAGAGCCAAATACAATGTTATAAAGTGGCGAAACGATGAAAGAGAATTTGAGCGCTGGTGCAAAGGTGAAACCGGTTACCCGATTGTGGATGCAGGAATGCGCGAGCTGAATAAAACCGGCTACATGCATAACCGTGTGCGGATGATCACCGCCAGCTTTTTGTGTAAACACCTGCTCATCGACTGGCGATGGGGAGAGGCTTATTTTGCTAAAAAACTGCTCGACTTTGAGCTCTCGTCGAACAACGGAAACTGGCAATGGGCAGCAGGAACCGGTTGCGATGCGGCACCTTACTTCCGTGTTTTTAATCCTACCGAGCAGGTAAAAAAGTTCGATAAAGAAATGCGCTACATAAAAAAATGGGTACCCGAATTTCAGGAATTGACCTACCCTGCGCCAATGGTTGATCATAAAATAGCCCGTAACCGGGCGCTTGAAACCTACAAAAAGGGTATTGCTCAATAATTGTTTTCTGTCGTTCATAGCTAACATTAAAAATTCGAACATTTTATTACCTTTAGCAACCAACTAAAAATTCTGCGATGAACAAAAAACTTTATTTACTTACCTTGCTTGTACTCCCTTTTATCACTTTTGCGCAACAACTGGATAATGTACGATCAACACTCGAAATCTATAATACTGAAACCGACGAACGGGAAATAGTTCGCAGCGAAGAAGCGCATTTTGAAGCGCCGAACTGGAGCCGCGACGGAAATTTCCTTGTAATTAATCAGGAGGGTAAATTGTATAAAGTTGACCTGAAAACAAATAATAAAACGCTGATAAATACTGATTTTGCCGATCGCTGCAACAACGATCACGGCATTTCCTTCGATGGAAAATATTTGGCCATTAGTCATTTCGATCAGTCAGGTGCGCCTGAGGGAGAAGAGTTTTACGGAGGTTCACGAATTTATGTTGTACCCATTGAAGGAGGAACTCCAACAGCGGTAACACCCAATACACCATCATACTGGCACGGCTGGTCGCCCGACGGAAAACGTCTGGCTTATTGTGCGGAACGCAATGGCGAATACGATGTTTACACCATCTCGATTGATGGAGGCGAAGAAACCCGCTTAACCACTGCAACCGGTTTGGACGACGGCCCCGAATATTCACCTGATGGTAAAACGATTTATTACAACTCAATGGCTTCCGGGAAAATGGAGATCTGGCAAATGGATGTAGACGGTTCGAACAAAAAACAACTGACCGACGATAAATATTCTAACTGGTTTGCACACCCGTCGCCCGATGGAAGGAGTTTTGTATACATCAGTTATCACAAAGATCAGGGAAGTGGCCACCCGGGAATGAAAGATGTTTCACTGCGTTTGATGAACCTCGCCGACGGATCAATAAAAACATTGTGCTCGTTTACCGGCGGACAGGGAACCATTAACGTACCTTCGTGGTCGCCCGATGGCAAACGTTTTGCTTTTGTTACCTACGAGTACCTTAAATAACGATACAAACCAACACATGAATAGTTTTCAGCCCCACTTGATTATATGCTTTGCCTGATTGGCAACAGCCGGTTGAAGCTTATTACAAATACTTAACGAGGATCAAAATTACCAAACAATATAAAATGAATACAGAAAATACCCTTAACGAAGAAACACTTCCAACCGATAAGCAATCGGAAGTTAAACCTGCTACACTTGAACTTACCGAAGAAATAAACCAGAACCTGCACAGTGCCGGAAAATGGAGCCAGTTTTTGGCCATTCTTGGATTTATTGCAACAGGATTTATGGTATTGGGAGGATTACAGTAAGTATTATAAGCGCGTTTATTCCCAGTCAAACAAATGTGTTTCCTTTTCCAATGTTTTTAGTTGGTTTTATCTACCTCATTTTTGCAGGAGTCTATTTCTTACCGGTTTTCTATTTATACCGTTTTTCCAACAGCATAAAACAAGCCGTTGCCCTAAAAAAACAGGATCAGTTATCTAACGCGTTCAATAACCTGCGTGCCCACTACAAAACCTTTGGTATTATCGCAATCGTCTTTATGTGTCTTTACCCCATTATGATTATCGGCATGGTTTTATTCGGCATTTTTTCCGGTTTTGGAGCTGCAACAGAAGGTATCCCGATGTAAAATGGATTGAAGGATTGAAAGACTAAAGGACATACAAAGTTCTATTCATTGGTCATTGGATATTGATTATTGTGAACTTGGAACTTTTGCCTTTTTACTTTTGCCTTTTTCTTTGTGTAACTCTGTGCCTCCTTTGTGCAACTTTGTGGTTAAACAAATTGCTAGCATCTTCTAAAAATGAAGAAAACAAAGACTCGTAGCTCGTAACTCGCGGCTAGTAGCTTTCTCTCTAAACTATTTCTTACTTTTGCGGCAGAACAAAAACAAACAAAATGAGCGACGACAAGAAAATAATTTTTTCGATGTATAAGGTGAGTAAAACCTACCCCCCCTGCAAAACAGTAATCAAAGATATTTCGCTTTCGTTTTTCCTCGGAGCCAAAATCGGTATCATCGGTTTAAACGGATCGGGAAAATCGACCCTGCTAAAAATTATTGCCGGACAGGATGAAGCCTATAACGGCGAACTGGTTTTTGCGCCGGGCTATTCGGTTGGATTACTCGATCAGGAACCACAACTCGATGAAAGCAAAACCGTTATCGATATGGTAAAAGAAGGTATGCAGGAAACCGTTGATGTGCTGAACCGCTACGAAGAGATCAACCAGCAGTTTGGCTTGCCCGAGGTTTATGAGAACCCGGATAAAATGGACGAGCTGATGAAAGAGCAGGCAGAGTTGCAGGAAAAAATGGATGCCCTGGATGCCTGGAACCTCGACAGCAAACTGGAACGTGCCATGGATGCACTACAGTGTCCGCCAAACGATCAGCCCATAAGTGAACTTTCGGGTGGTGAACGCCGTCGTGTTGCACTGTGTCGTTTGTTATTGCAAGAACCTGATGTGCTGTTGCTCGACGAGCCTACCAACCACCTCGATGCCGAAAGTATTTTGTGGCTGGAAGCCCACCTCGATCAGTACAAAGGAACAGTTATCTGCATCACACACGACCGTTATTTCCTTGATAATGTTGCCGGCTGGATTCTGGAACTCGACCGAGGCCAGGGTATTCCGTGGAAAGGAAACTACACCTCGTGGCTGGAACAGAAATCAAAACGCTTAGAGCAGGAAGAGAAAGGCAGCCAGAAGCGTAAAAAGACACTGGAGCGTGAATTGGAATGGGTGCGTATGGCTCCTAAAGCCCGTCATGCAAAAAGTAAGGCCCGTTTAAGTGCTTACGATAAAATGTTGAATGAAGACGCCAAACAGAAAGAAGAAAAACTGGAGATCTTCATTCCGAACGGTCCGCGACTGGGCGACAAAGTGGTTGAAATGGAAGGTGTGAAAAAAGGTTTTGGCGAAAAACTTTTATTCGAAGACCTGAGCTTTAAACTACCTCCTGCCGGAATTATTGGCGTTATCGGACCAAACGGTGCCGGAAAAACTACGCTCTTCAAACTAATCATGAAACAACTGGAAGCTGATAACGGAAGTATTGACATTGGCGACACCGTAAAAGTGAGTTACGTGGATCAAACCCACGAAGCCATTAATCCTGAGAAAACAGTTTACGAAGTTATTTCAGGCGGTACCGAAACTATAATGCTGGGCAACAAACAAGCCAATGCCCGCGCTTATGTTGGCCGTTTTAATTTTAATGGCGCCGATCAGGAAAAGAAATGCGGCGTACTTTCAGGTGGTGAGCGTAACCGACTTCATCTGGCACTGGCGTTAAAATCGGAAGGCAACCTGTTATTGCTCGATGAGCCTACCAACGATATCGATGTAAATACACTGCGTGCGCTGGAAGAAGGTCTGGATAACTTTGCCGGCTGTGCTGTAGTAATTTCACACGACCGCTGGTTCCTCGACCGCATTGCTACGCACATCCTCGCGTTTGAAGGCGACGGGCATGTGCATTTCTTCGAAGGTTCATTCTCGGAATACGAAGAAAACCGTAGAAAACGTATGGGTAACGAAACCCCAAAACGTTTTAAATATAAAAAACTGATGGCGTAGGAAACTAAGTGATTCTCCATTTTTGTGAGCCCGGCGAAGCGAAAATGCGAAGTATCACTAGTCCCGACCAACGCGTCGGGATCGAAGACAAAAGCTAAGACCCGTTCTGTATAATTTAATCAACTACAGAACGGGTCTTTTTTTATTAATTCGAAGCAAATATCGGAGTATTAAATCATTTATCCCGATACGCTTCGCTATCGGGATTAGTTCGACCATCAAATTACAGTTCGTTTCTCTTCTGTAATTTGGGCCTCACTGAATAAAACACCAATATGTATTTTTATTTTGTTTTCTTGTTGATTTGCTTTAATACCAATATTGTTATGTAATGCCGCATAAATTTATTATCTTCGATCATGGGAAAGAAAGCCTATTTGGAGATAAAAGAATCGGTAGCTGAGCTACAAAAACTGTTGGTAAAACAAAAATCATTTCAGGCAGGAAAACGGCTCAGGAGTTTAATTGAAATAAAATCCGGCAGGTTTAGTACCCGTCAAGAACTTGCAGACTATTTATGTGTGCACAAAAGGACTCTTGAAAGATGGCTCAATAATTACAAATCCGGAGGTATTTCAGAGTTGCTATCCGACAAGCCAAAAGTCAAACGATCAAAAATTATTACGCCTGCAATTCATCAAGGTCTTGAGCAAAGAGTCAATGACCCGCATAATCCGTTCCAGGGGTATTGGGATGCCCGGAACTGGGTATATCAGGAATATGGGGTAGAAATAAAATATCAACGTATCAGGGAATACCTGATAAAACATTTCAAAACCAAGGTAAAAAGCCCGCGGAAATCACATATTAAGAAAGACAAACAGGCCGAAGAAGCTTTTTTAAAAACTACCAAACACATTCCACGCACTTAGAAAGAGTCTGGATAAAAATAACTACAACAGTGTTAACTTGTATTTTCAAGATGAAAGCCGCTTTGGGCTGATGAGCCATATTGGAAAATGTGTGACAGCTCGTGGGGTGAGGCCGGTTATTAGCTACCAGCACAAATTTGCATCTACCTATTTGTATGGCAGTTATTCTCCTGTTAATGGTGATTCGTTTGTTTGGGAGATCGATGGTGTCAATGTGAATATATTCGAGGCTTACTTAAATGCCTTTTCCAAACACAAGCCAGAAGAATATAAGATTGTAGTTGTTGACAATGCGGGGTTTCATTCTACAAAGAACATAGAGGTACCGGACAATATATATTTGCTAAATATTCCACCTTACACCCCTGAGTTAAATCCTTGCGAACAAGTTTGGCAATACATTAAAACAAGGTTCAAAAACCAACTATTTGAGGACATGGAAAAACTAAGGCAATGGCTGTGGGGTATATCAAACAATATGGGAACAGAAACAATTAAATCGATTACAGGAAATCATCACTTCTTAAATGCATTTAATGCGGCATTTAATAACTAAATCGGTATAACTTACTTAAGTAACTAAAAATAAACAAGATGAAAAGAATTGGTTTAGGATTGATCGTAATCCTTTTGGTTTGTACCATCCACACCACACAAGCACAGGAAAATAGTAAACAACTTTGGTATTGCTGGGAAGAAGAAGTGCACCCCGAGTACATAAACGAATACTGGGAATACAGTAAAGAACTGGCACAACTGTGCAAAGATGAAAGTTCGAAATATGAGTTTTATGCCTGGACCACAGGCGATTTTAAGTACCAGTACTGGCACCCGATCAATTCTTTAGCTGATATTGATGACCTGGAGAAAGAATGGAGTAAGATTCTGGAAAAGTTTGGTGAAGAAAAAACGAAGAAATGGGTAAAAACCATCAAATCGAATTATTCAAAAACAATTACCGAATACGATGAATTAAGTATAATTCCGGAAGTTAACCGCATCCCCATGGACAGTGTAAACTACATGGGATTTCAGGAATTTTATGTTATACCGGGGAAACAGCAGGAATTTAGACAAATAATGAAAAAAGCTGTTGATTACATGAAATCGGAAGGACATAACGATACATGGCGGGTTGCACAAGGAGAACTGGGTTATAACGGACCGGTTTACATCGGATGGTCATATGGGAAAAACCAGATGGAATATTTAGAATACGACAAAGAATTTTCAGAAAAATATAAGGACTTCTTTGATGATTTGAATAAAGACTTTGTTAAGGTTTTACGAACAGTAAAAAGTCACGATTCCTGGTACTTGCGGGATTTAAGTTATTCTAAAAACTAAGGAACAGTGATTGAGAAAAAAACGAAAGCCCCGTTTTGTAATGTTTCAAAAATATACAAAACGGGGCTTTTATTTTGAAGCTGGTTTTGCACCGTCCTTCAGGGCGGTGATTTTAGAGATAATATAAAAGGCTTTAGCATTTAACCGATAAAATTAATGGCTAATTCACATTACGCTCACCGGGCTAAAGGCACGGTGCAAAGAAAGCAAAGCTGGCAACCAACAACCAGAGCTTTTCTTCTAATACTTCTGCAACAAGTCCAGCAACTTTCGGTCAAGTTTGTGCCCGTGCCAGTCTTCGTATTCAATGTCTTTTCGTCCGGAGTCGAGAAGTCCAAAATCGCCCCTGAAATTCCAGAGTGCAAATCCAATTTTATTTTCAGCCAGTACGCTGAGTACATCTCCGAACCAACTCAGAAAAACGACGTGTGGTGTTTCACGCCAGCAACCACATTCGCCGCAATGTACGCCTACCCCATTTTTCACTGCATCGATCCACGGCTTGTAAAACTCCTCGATCGTTTCGCGGCTAAAGTTCTGCCCGTCAATTTCGCCGGGCCACCTTGGCATTGGCGCATCATCAGGATTTTCCCATACCCAAGGAGCGCGGTAATGCGACACATAATGCGGATAATAGCCACGGCAACTCTGACCGATTTCCAGATCAAAGATCTCAGGGATTACATCGGCACCTACATTGTTTCCATCGGCTACTACCAAATGGTTTGAATTATATTCACGAATGGTTTCAAGTGCTGTTTTTGCCACTTTCCGGTACAAGGCTCCGGGAATTGGCCCGCGTTGTGAGAACTGGTCATTCATATCTTCGCGGGTACAGGGTTCGTTCACCAGATCGAAACTGATCTGTTTGTTGGTATACGAAGCAAAACGTTTAGCCCACATTCCCCAGTGCGTATAAAAAGCTTCCTGCGCCTCTTCGTCCTGCCAAAGGTTGTAAGGCTCGTTAAAGCCGGCATTTACACAAAATCCCGGTGCACGGTGCAGGTTCAGACTAACATGCAGTCCGTGTTTATTGGCCTTATCAACCAGCTGCTGAACATTGTCCACCTCTTTCTCATCGAAACTCAATACATCATCTGGCGTTATACTTTTAGACGGATCAAATTTAATGTAACGCGGATACGCCATCGGGATGCGGACAAAGTTAAATCCCCAATCGGCCATCCATTTAAAATCCTCTTCTGTTGAGCCGTTGGAATTGCGGCCCCCCGTTGGCGAAAAATAATCCAGCAGGTTAAACCCACGCCAATGGGGTAAAGCGTTTGATATTTCTGATCGGGAAGCGGACAAAGTACCTGCCATACTAACTCCGGCAGTTACCAGCCCGGTAGTTTTTATAAAATTTCGTCGTTGCATAGTTGGTTTAAATTGGTATTTATCTCAAAGATATTAGATTCTGTTAAATTTCTTATCCTTCTCATCGCCCTTAATGACGGTGCTAAAAAGTTCCGGTCTTTCAGTCCTGTTTCATATCAGGAGCAACGCCCCGACATATAACAGTGTCGTCCATTAGGGCGATGAAATTAACCGATCCATTTTTATTCCAGATTACCCAAAAAAACATAACTTAGAAACCTAAACAGAACTAAACGACCTAATTATGAAAATTGCATTTATATTCTTGTTAAGCCTCACTTTGGCTTTTTTCACTCAGGCACAGCATTCAAAAATAAATGTTGTTGTAATTGGTGCCCACCCCGATGATGCTGATGTAGATGTTGGTGGAACCGCTTATCAATTTGCACAGATGGGCCACAACGTATTGTTTGTATCATTGACAAATGGCGATGCCGGACATTTTAGCAAGGGCGGAGGCGCACTAGCCAAAATAAGGATCAATGAAGCACAAGAGGCAGGAAAACGAATTGGTGTTACGTATAAAGTGCTCGACAACCACGATGCGGAATTGATGCCGACACTTAAATTGCGTCACGATATCATTCGTATCATTCGAAACTGGAATGCCGACGTGGTAATTACGCACCGCCCGTACGATTACCACCCCGACCACCGAAATACGGCGATTGCTGTTCAGGATGCTGCTTTCCTGGTAACGGTGCCCAATGTGGCTCCCGATGTTCCGGCCCTGAAAATGAACCCGGTATTTTTGTATTCACACGACAATTTCCAGAAACCCAATCCATTTCAACCCGATATTGCTGTTGATATTTCGGCCGTATACGATAAGAAAGTTTATGGTATGGCAGCCCACAAGTCGCAATTCTTCGAGTGGCTCCCATGGCTCGACGAAAAGCTGGAAGATGTTCCCGATAACGAACAAGACCGCCTTGAATGGCTGGGAAAAATGCGTTTAAATGCCCCCTCTCCTGCCATGCGCAAATCGCTGGAGAAATGGTATGACACCGAAACAGCTGAAAAAGCACGGGCAGTAGAAGCTTTCGAAATATGCGAATTTGGCCGGCATCCTTCTGATGAAGAGATACGGATTCTGTTTCCGATGTTAGGGAAGTAAATTTTGCTTTGCCCCAAATCCTTTTAAATTTTAAATAGCTAACTTTTGGGCTTGCGATATTATGTTTACATTTAATGTACTAAAACTTTAAACCGTTGAAAATGCACTCAATTAGACTATTTAAACAAAAAGTTGGGTTATACACCCAAAATGAGCGGATACCCCAACCCGACAATAAGGAAGTAACCCAACCAGTTGGGTTCCACATACGTTATGCTTAATTGTAAACCCCATAATCACGCATCATAATAAGCAACAATATATTGCATATAAAACAATTATTCGTATATTTGCAGTAGATCTTGAACACTTAAAGCCCCATATTGTTGCATAAGAACAAAACAATTTTATCGAGACATGAAAATTAAGAATATACGAATAGACGGGTACAAAAATTTGACAGATACAACAGTTGAATTTAATGGATTGAATGCATTAATTGCTCTCAACAACTATGGAAAATCAAATTTCTTTGAAGCGGTTGAATTTGGTAATGATTTTATCCAAGCATCTGAAAAAAGTAAAATTACTCAGATGCAATACCAAAATGCAGTACCTATAAATAACACCACTGCTGATAAAGATTATACATTTGAAATTGAATTTGAGATTCTATTAAATAAAGTGAAAACATCTATCAATTATATGTTTTCATTCGAATGGATAAAACAAGATAACAAAGGAAGTAAAATTACCAAAGAAACACTTCGTGTTAAATCGGAAGAAGACACTAAGCCAACTACTTACATTAATCGGAATCTTAAATCGAAGTTGTATAAACCTTCAAAAACTGGCAGGTGCGACAAAAGCATAAAAATTAAAAGTAATGCGCTAATAATAAACAAATTAAGCAACTTTGATGATTTGTTTTACATCGAAATAGTGGAAGCCATCAACAATTTAGAATTCGATTTTATTTCCATGGAGAACATCGACAAATACTTTGTTCCTCAATCAAATGCTATAATTGATAATAGTGGCAGTTTTGACACATACGAAATACCTAGTATTGGAAAATTTTTCTATAATTTACACAAAAACGATAATGATAAGTATCAATTATTGAATGATTTAATATTAGATTTACTCCCAGACATTGAATACATCAAACCCATTCAAATTGATTTTAAATCTGAATCTATTCAAAAGGATGATATTCCATTTGAAGTGCCAGAGAAGATATATGATATTCGTATTAAAATTAGAACAAACAACCAAGATACTAGCATTAATAATCTATCAGAAGGCTCTAAGAGAATATTTCACATATTAACAACAGCAATAATCGCAGACTATTCTGGAACACACCTATTGGCTTATGAAGAACTAGAAAACTCGATTCATCCAGCTCTCCTCCAGCGACTTTTAATCATTATCTCCGAATTAACAGATTCGGCTCAAGTTATTATTACAAGTCATTCTCCTCACTTAATTAAGTATCTTGATTTAGATAATATCTATATAGGCATACCCAATAATCTGGGAACGGCATATTTTAAAAAGATAAAAAAGACAAAACAAAATAAACTAATACAATACGCAAAAGATAGTGAAAACAACTTAGGAGATTTTGTTTTTGACATGCTGGTGGAAGGATTTGAGAATGATAGTTTTTGGAGTGAATTCATTTAAATAGATTAATTAATGGATACCTCTAAAGTCATAGTAATATTTACAGAAGGAGAGACTGATGAAGTCTTTTTCAAAAAACTGATACCGATATTAAAGGAAAATGGAAAAACTGGCATTAAAATAATTATTAAGAACCTAAAAGGGATAGGTAGATATGAGCAAAAAGCACCAGCAAAACTAAAGCACGAAGTTATTGCCAAATTTCCTAAAACTGAAATAATTGTATTTTGTTCATATGACTTAGATGTATTTGATATACCGTGTCAACAAAAACCACCTGTAGACTGGACAAAAACAGAAAAGAAATTAATTGAATTTGGTGCCAGTAAAGTTTTTCATATCAAAGCTGATAAAATGATTGAGGACTGGTTTCTTACAGACTTAGAAGGACTTTGTAAATTTCTTAAAATTAAACCATTAAAAAGAGTTACTGGCAAGAATGCATATTTCAAAATTAAAGGACTATTTAAGAGAGGTAATAAAATCTACCAGAAAGGATATAATACCAACAATTTTGTTGATTCACTTGATGTAAATAAGATTTATTCAAAATACAAAAACCAATTCACAGAATTGAAAAAACAAATTCAAAACAAATAAGCATAACAAAGTGCAAGCTTGAAAACGCAACCAAAATGAAGAAAGAATCATCATAATTAATACAAATAAATAAACTTAAAAATCCTAGCTATGAAAAATTTCTTTTTGATTGGATTGCTAATAATTATGACTATTAGTTGTGAGAAAGATAGTAATGAACCAAATCCTGAAATAATTAATGGTATTTGGGTAGAGACACTCCATAAATCAGACACTTTAGTATTTGATAATGAATCAAGCTATTTTACATTAAACCGAGGAACTGTAATGACAGCAACAGGTATTTCAACGATCGAAAGGCAGGTTTGCCCATTATGCAGACGGAACAGAAGAACAAGAATGATAACAGAATATGATGTTAGTTCCCCCACCCTCACCATTTTGCAATAGGTGTACTATTCGATTGAAATGAACTTATCAGCGTATGATTGAGCTATAAATACATCCCGTCCGTCAACTGACGGATTGGGGCGCAAAGTAATCCCTGCATTTTACCGAATCAACTTTTGCATTTGTAAGATTATATATACATTTATTGCATCAAAAACGTTAAACCGTTGAATACGTGCCCAGAGATAACAGTTGAATAATTAAGAAACAAAACAGTGGTTGTTATCTCTCCATTTTGGCTATTTAAAAACCAGTAAAAAAATGATAGGATAAAACTAATAACCACATGGTTGATATATACAAATTGGTACCATAAACAAAAAAATATGAAACTAAAACTCACTCTAATTCTGGTATTTTGCTTCACCATTTCCTTTGCTCAAAAAAAAGTAATAGAAGATGCAAACAAGCTTATTCAATTAAAAAAATACGAATCTGCATTTAAGCTGTTAGATGATGCCGATCCTAATAATGAAAAACCGGAAATTGCAATTGCAAAAACTAAGCTGGTATTAAACTATTATGTAACGGGTGAGATGCATCAAACTTTTGCATTAAAAGACCTTAACCCGGATGAGGAACTATCAGCTATTCGTGGAAGTGAAGGTAATTTTTCCGTGTATAAATTTTCGCCTAATACTGTATTGCTTGACCTGATTGATAAATACCCTGGCAATTATGAGATGCAAAAAGAATTAGGTAATTTCTATCATGAGATTCATTTAAAATATGACGATAATTGGTTAATACCGGATTCGGTTTTGGTGGATAAATTTAAAAGCTATTACCTGAATGCTTATGAAAACGAAGTGTTTGATTATTGGTCGGCTTATGGTATTGGATATGCTTATCTTATCAACCTGAATTATCATTCATCTATTCCATTCTTTAAAAAATCGATAGAACTAAACAATAAAGATCCTTACAGTAATTATAATCTTGCTTATGCCTATTTATACACCGATCAAACAGAAAAAGGAATTGAGAGTGCAAAAAAAGCATTCGACCTGTATGAGGATCCTGAAAATAAGGCTAATGTTGCCAGAATGATTGCGGTAATGTACCTGGAGCTTGAGGATTCGGCAAATGCCATGGAGTATTACAAGAAATCTGATGTTATCGAACCCAACAATTATTCTACTGTTAAAGCATTACTGGAGTTAGAAATGGCTCTGAATATGGAATCGTATAAGGAGCGGACAAAACAGTTTTTCTTAATAGCTCCGGAAGCTCCAACAGTATATCAAGACCTGATGGCATTTTATTGGACCGCTAATAAACCAGACGAGTTGATTCAATTCTTATCGGAGCAAACAAGTGACTATTCATCTGATTATAAGGTAAGCGGTAATTTAAAATTCTATACCGCTTTAATTCAACACGACAAAAAAGATTTTAAGAATGCAAAATTGAATTTCCAATTAGCGAAAGAAGCTTATGGAAAGGTGTTTGAGGCAGATCACCAGGTATTCAAAGTGATTGAGTCGTATAACAATAAGTTAGCAAACTACGGTTCCTAATAGTTTGTATATTTTATTCTGGGTTCAGTGTAATACTTCCGCTACTGCGTGAATCTTTTCGCGTGGTGTTTTAAAATCTTCCCACGCGAAACAAAAGTTTAGTAGCAGGGTAAAAATTTAAAATCAACCACCTATCCACAGGAAAAACGATTCCCTGTAGTTATTTTTTATTTGATTCTGGCTATTTCAATCCTTTATTAAAATTAAAGGTATTCGATGGTTGAATTTGCTCCGATCGTAGGATACGGCTTTTCACCGTTTTTGCCCGGTGTTTTGAAACCGGCTCGTAACTCAAATCAATTAAAAACCGGTAGAAACCATTCTTTTTCAGTTTGTTCTTCGATTGCGAAATCGAAACCGGAACCTGCGGAACAATTGATGTAACACCATTTCGGCGAAAACGCTGCAACTTTATGTTCATATCATCCACCAGTTCATCATTACCTTCTTTCATGGAAATGGGCATTCGCGAATGGAAAAGTTCGGGATAGAAATAAACCGGAACAATTCCGTCTTTGTGCGACAGGGAGAACATGGTTTCAAAATCAATTTCCTGCGGATAAGAAAACAGGCTCACTCCTTCGGTTTTGATAAAACGAGCTGCAGCATCGTTAAAAACATACACATTTTCGTTGGTAATAATCCGGCACTTTGGCGGGATCAGATCCAGTTGCGAAATGTGGCTGACAACAAAATTACGTAATCCGCATTTTACCATTTTGGCGATCAGCTCACGATAAAACTGCAAGGCATCCTGTTGGATAAACTTAGGCAATTCGATATAGATTTTCTGCTTAAACTTTTGGATAAACGGCACCTCCGGATCAAAGCGGCTCCAGGTAATTTTAGAAAAAGCCAGGAACAAACCTTCCATTTCGTTCAGGTTCATCTTTTTCAGCCACTCCATGGAGTTTATGCGAAAATAGAACTCTTCTTTGCGGCCATTCTCCCTACCTTTTAAAGCAGCAATCATCTTTTGTTTCTGTCCGTATTTCAGCTGCTTAAAATGAGCAGTTGTATCATCAAGTTTCGATGGAAACTTAACATCGCTAATCCCCGCCAAATAAACCTCGCTATTGGGTTTTACCTGTTTCCCGCCCGAATGAATTTTAAACAAACCATTCTCTTTCACTACTTCTCGTACCTTAACGGTTTCCTGTTTTTCAGTGCCCGGAATATGAAAACGCAAACGAAAACCCTGCTCAACATTCATTTGCGAGTTTAACCAGATATTCTGCCCTTTAATCCGCTCAACTTTCCCAAGATAAACGCCGGCAACTGTTTTTTCGGCAATAGCTTTATTTACATCTTTCCCCATGAAGTAGGCCGTTTTCTCGCGTCCAAAATCAAGCGACAAAAGTTCTTTGGCCTTTTCCAGCTGATCCGGTTCGTCAAGTGCAGTTCGGTAAGCTTGCGCCACCCGGTAGGTGTATTCGCCCGATTTCATTCTCCCCTCAACTTTTAAACTGCTCACTCCCATTTTTGCAAAACGATTCACCAAATCAATTTGCTGGTTATCTTTTAAATTAAAGAGATACTGATGTGTATTTTTAGCAGTGTAGGTGCGTCGACAAGGTTGGGTACAAAGTCCGCGGTTGGCTCCCCTCCCCCCAGCATAACTGCTGTAAAGACACATTCCGGAAAACGAATAACACAGCGCACCGTGAATAAAAACTTCGGTTTCAACCTTGCTCTTTTTGCATATTTTAGTGAGTTCGCGCAAGGTGATTTCGCGGGCCAGAACAACTCGTTCTATTCCTTTTTTATGCGCATAATTGGCTCCGGTTGAATTATGAATTCCCATTTGTGTACTGGCATGCAACACCAAATTTGGGAAATAGGTACGTGCAATATAAAAAACGCCCCAATCCTGAATGATCACTCCGTTTACGCCAACCTGGTTCAAAAAATTCAGGTAATCAAGCAACTCCGGAATTTCGTTGTTTTTGATGACCGTATTTAGGGTGATATAAATCCGAATATTCTTCTTTTTGGCTTCCTTTAAAATGGTAACAAGCTGTCCGTTGGTAAAATTCTTTGCCCTTCCGCGGGCGTTAAATTGTTTTAATCCCAGGAAAATGGCATCGGCACCACCACGCAATGCGGCATAAAACGATTCTGGATTTCCAACAGGTAAAAGAAGTTCCGGTTTCTGCATAATCTATTTTCGCGCAAAATTAGCAATAATAAATTTTAACTATCTCAAATAAATTAGCACTTTTGAAAAGAAGAAAATTAAACAAAATGAAGAAAATTGGATTGGTTGGAGGAACCGGCTGGGTATCGTCACAGGAATACTACAAAATCATTAACGAAACAGTTAACAAGAACCAGGGTGGATTAACCTTTCCTGAGATTATTTTGTACTCGGTAAATTACGGCGACATTTATGCCTGTAACCAGCAAAACGACCGCGAAGGCGTATACTCCATCGTGAAAAAAGCCGGCGAAACAGTTTGTAATGCCGGTGCCGATTTTATTGCACTTTGTGCCAACACGCTTCATTTTACCTACGATCAGTTAGAAACTGAAATTGATGTTCCGATTCTACACATTGCCGATGCCACAGCCGATGCCATAAAATCAAAAGGAATAAAAAAAGTTGGCTTGCTGGGGACGCGCGAAACTATGGAACTCGACTTCTACAAAACAAAATTGGCCGAGCACGACATCGAAGTTATCGTGCCCGAAAAACAGGAACGCGAATTTATTCATGACTCCATTATGATTGAGTTATTGAAAGAAGTTTTTCTTCAGGAAACCAAAACCGGCTTCCTTTCAATTATGAATAAACTTGCCGATAAAGGTGCTGAAGGCATGATATTGGGATGCACCGAGATACCACTGCTGATCAGTCAGGATGATTTTGAACAACCACTTTTCAGTACACTTGAATTACACGCCAAAGCCATTGCCGAATTTGCAATTACAAATGAGTAACACACTATTAACTCTATAAACTATTAGCCATGAAGAAGTACATTTTTCTATTTACTATCCTGTTATTTTCATCTGCGGGTCTTTTCGCCCAAAGCATTTATGATATGCGAAATGCAATCGATTTTTTTGAATTGAATAAAATGTCGAAGGGAGAATATAAGAACACGCTCACCGAAAGCGATATTGAAGGCTCGCCCTATTTAAACGATGAATTTACGAAAGGAACCATTTTTACGAACCAGAAAATTCAGTATAACGACATTCCTTTACGCTACAATATTTTCAACGACGAAATGGAATTTCAAACACCCGACAACCAAATTCTGGCAATTGCTGAGCCTGAAATTGTAGAAAAAGCAGTGGTTGGAGAAGATACTTTTTCATATATACCTTACAAATTGGGGAGCAAAATAAAACATGGCTATTTTATTCTTTTAACCGAGGGCGATGTTAGTCTGTACGCTCGCCCGGAAGTGCTCTATCAAAAGCCCAAACCTGCTGCAGCTTTAAAAGATCCGGAACCCGCAAAATTCGTAAAACGCCCAGATTCTTATTACCTGCGTTTAAACCAGCAAGCTGCCGTAGAAATTGAATCAAGAAAAGATTTGCAGAATTTCTTCACCGATCATCAAAGGCAAATCGAGGATTTTATAAAGGAGAATAAAATAAAACCTGGCAAAGAAGACAAAATGATTGAAGTGATAGAGTATTATAACTCATTATAAAAGCTTTGTCGTTCTAAAACTTAGCCGAAGGAAAAATATTTATCCTGATCGAACCGGCAGTACCGAATAGTATTGGGCCTATTCTATTCGCTCTTTCTGAAAAAAATATCCAAAAACAAAAAATATTTCCGTAACGTATGCAACATTGAATTATTGCCATCGTCATTGAATCAGAAAAATAAGCGATTGAATACACTTTATAAAAATATTCATCAGGAGATCATCGATCAGTGCAAGGAAGGAAGCCAGAAGGCGCAGTTCCAACTGTACAAGCTTTATTACAAAGCCATGTTCAGTGTAAGCATACGGATTGTAAATGATCAGATGGAAGCCGAAGATGTAATGCAGGAGGCCTTTTTAAGTGCATTTAAAAAGATCGGCACTTACAAAGGCGAAGTAAGCTTCGGGGCATGGTTAAAGCGTATTGTTGTAAACCGTTCATTGGATTATTTAAAGAAACGAAAAGTACAATTTGAAGAGGTAAACGAACGTACCGCACAAATTGCCGAAAGCCATATGGATACATGCGAACTGGATGCTAAAGTGCTGAAACAGTCGATCCAGGAACTTTCTGACGGCTACCGTGTTGTGTTAAGTCTTTACCTGATTGAAGGGTACGACCACGAAGAGATCAGCCAGATCTTGGGCATATCGAATTCAGCTTCGAGAACCCAGCTGCTGAGAGCTAAGAATAAGTTACGAGAGATATTGAGAGGGAAGGAAATATTTTCATACAATTAAGATGATGGAAAAGAAGGATAACATAGAAAAACTGATACTGGATAACATTGATTTGTTAAACGATAACGAACCGATGGAAGGCCACTTTGCACGATTTGAGGCAAAGCTTGATGCACAAAATAAAACGAAAAAAACGATAAGTCTGAATCTTATTTTGAAAGTTGCAGCTGCCATTGTATTTGTATTTTTGGCAACCAACCAGGCGTTTATCTACTTTTCGCCTGACAACCAGGGCCTTTTTAATTCAAAAACTGAATCGGCAAGCATCAGTCTTGCATCAATTTCACCCGAATACCAGGAGGTTGAATATTATTACACCAACTCCATAAGCACTGGCATGGAGCAATGGGACAAATGGATTGAAGAAGGTTTGATTTCAGAAGACGAACAAAATATGATGAACGATGAGTTGGCCGAGTTTGAAACACTTTACCAAAACCTGCAGAAGGATTTGACAGCCAACCCAAATGACGAGCGCGTAATAAACGCCATGTTGGAATATTATCAGGCTAAGCTTAGTGTAATCAATATAATCATTACCAAATTAGAAGAAGTACAACAGAAAACACAAGAATTTGAACAGGAAACAACGGCCATATAATACAAGATGGCTGGAAAGTATTAATAGTAAAAATTAAAACCAGAATAAAATGAAGGCATTAAAAAGAATTGCAGCACTGTTTATGATCGGCATTTTGTCGGCCGGAACAACAGTTTTAGCTGAAGAAAAAACAAAGGAGTTCCATGAGTCATGGTTAAACAATGAGGTATCATCACTGGAAATCGACAACCGTTTTGGCGAGGTAAAAATCAATAATACAGGAGGCGATTCAGTTGTCGTTCATGTAACAATAACCGTTGATGCACCTAACGAGAACAAAGCCGATGATTTACTGGATATGTTGGAAGTAACCATCCGAAAATCGGGAAGTGCTGTAAAAGCGGTAACCGAAATTGAAAATAACTTTAAAAGTAACCGACGTTTTAGCATCGATTATGAAGTGAACATTCCTTCCGACAAAGATCTGAAAATCAACAACAAGTACGGCAATACCATTGTTGCCCGACTTACCGGAAACGGCGAGTTTAACTGTAAGTACGGTAACTTTACTGCTTACGAATTAACTACACCTGAAAGCGGTTCGCTCAACTTATCGCTGGCCTACGGAAACGCAAATATTGGCGAAGTTTCGCACATGGATATTGACGTGAGTTACTCGCCTCTTGATATTGAAGAAGCTACTTCGTTAAATATCGAATCGAAATACTCGAACATCAGCGTTGAAGAATGTAAGTCGGTAGTTATTGAATCGAAATACGACAAGTTTAAATTTGAAGAACTGGAGTCGATGGTTGCTGAGATTAAGTACACTAATATTAAAATTGAAGAATTGGCGAAAAGCTTAAAAGTTGAATCGGGCTACGGAGGCATTAAAGTTGACGAAGTTGGAGCAGACTTTGACTTTATCGACATTACCAACAGTTACGGTAAAATATCACTGGGGCTTGATGATGGTAATTACTCACTCGATGCCAGCTGCGATTACTGCGGTATTTCATATCCTGAAGACGAATTTACAGGAAACCGTATTAAAGATAATCACAAAAGCACGGTTGTTGGAAAAGTTGGTTCGGGAGAAGGTGGAAAAGTTACTGTTACAAGCCGTTACGGCGATATCGAACTTGATGATTAACACTTAAACTATACAACATATTTAAAACCGTTGGCAATTTTTTGTCAGCGGTTTTTTATGCCCGCATAATAGCCCAACTTATACAAATCGAAAATCAATAACGAAGGACGAGTACCTTTTAAG
This sequence comes from uncultured Draconibacterium sp., assembly GCF_963677575.1. Taxonomy (NCBI): domain Bacteria; kingdom Pseudomonadati; phylum Bacteroidota; class Bacteroidia; order Marinilabiliales; family Prolixibacteraceae; genus Draconibacterium; species uncultured Draconibacterium sp. Next base: position 5,360,217 of record NZ_OY782038.1, on the reverse strand, counting down.
TTCTCTTCCATTTTATCGCGATACTTTCTGAAAAGTCGCCCGATAGTTCGCGATGGAATAAAAAAAGTTATCCGTTTATGTTTTCGCAAAAAGTTTACCTGCCGGTAAAACATCCGGTCGCCATCAAGCAACTCCTCTCCTATCTTTTTCAAATTATCGAGCGCCAGGCAACTCTTTTTCAAAAATGCCTGAGCACTTTCAATACCTGTGTGTTCCAGCGGATTATCGACATGAAAGATTTCAACGCCGGCACAAAACAAGTCGTATCCCAGCAATGTATCTTCGTGCCCGTATTCACGTAATTCATCCCTAAAATGTACCCGTTCAAAAATTTCCTTTGCAAGAAAGAAATTATTTGAGGTAATTATAAATCCTTTGCTTCGGTTACGAACTGATGCCGATACCGCCTCGCGATGTGTGCCGTAGGTCCATCGAAACAACTTTTCCGGATCTGCAGGTTTATGATTCGAATAAGCTGTTCCTCCACACAACACGCAGTTTTCCTTTCGCTTTTCCAGGTAATTTTTCAGATAATTGGAGCTGAGAATTTTCGAGTCGGCATCAATAAACAACAGCCAATCAAACACAGAGTCGGCTCCCATTTTATTACGAATAGCGGCTCTGCCAAGGTTTTTATCCATCTCGTTGTACACAACATTTGGTTTGTTTTTAATGATGCGGTTCAGCGATTTAAAAATCTCGTCCGAACCATCATCGTAAACCCTGATTTCAAAATCAATGTTCAAATTTGTAGCTTGTTGATGAAGTTCGTTAACCAAATCCACCACTTCAATGTTATATACCGGGATATTTACCGAAAGCATAGTTCCTTTTTACAGGGCTTGAATTTACAACATTTCGCGTTCAAAACAATTATTCTGTAAAGAAGCCATTTCGTGTAATTATTCTATTTTTAAGACTTTATTTGAAATTGCTTATGACACGATTCGTATTTCTGTTTTTCCTATTTTTTAGTTTTCAGCTTAGCGCACAGCACTATAACATTGAAGTACACCTTGATGGAGCCCCAAATAAAACGGTTCAATTGGCCTATCATTACCTCGGCAAAATTTATGGTGCCGACACGACCACTCTCGATTCAAACGGGCATGGCGTATTTACCGGCGACAGTCTGTTAACGCAAGGTTTGTATAAAATATTGGTAGATAAAGACCATCATTTTGACTTCTTGCTGGGTGCCGATCAGGATTTTAAAATAAGCAACTCCACATACGAGGGTAAGGATGCGAAGATAGAAGGTGCAGCAGAATCAGAAGCTTTTGTCGATTACATGAATTTTCTGGGAAGCCTGCAACAACAGAGTGCCGCGTTAAACCAGGCCTACCAAAATGCCGATGCTGCAGAAAGAAACAAAATTGCCCAACAACGCGAGGCATTAAACAACGAAATGCACGATTATTGGAATATGATTGATAAAAAGTTCCCCGACTCATTTCTCTACAAATTTTTAACGGCAAATTATGTTCCGACACTCGATCAGTCAACGCTACCAAAAGAAGTTCAGAAAAACGATTCCTTGCTGCTTATGGCTCAATTTAACTATCAGAGAGAACATTTTTGGGATTATTTCGATTACACCGACGAGCGTTATCTGTTCACGCCATTTTATAAAGCAAAACTGGAAACCTGGTTTAACAAAGTTTTGTACCCCGACTATGATTCAGTAAAGCCGTACGTTTACCAATTTATTGAAGATGTAAAGCCCAATAAACGCCTGTTTCAGTTTGCCACGTCTTTTTTCCTGAATGGCAGTATTAACAGCAATATTATGGGCATGGACGCCCTGTTTATTGACATTGCCCGCGATTATTATTTGAGTGGCGAAGCATTCTGGGCAACAGAAGAATCGTTGGAAGCCATTCGCGAGAATGTACTGTTTATGCAAGACAACCTGATCGGGGAAATTGCTCCAGACCTCACACTCGAAAATTTCGACGGTGAATTTGTCAACCTTCACCAGATCGATTCGAAATTAACGGTAGTTCTCATTTACGAGCCCAATTGTTCGCATTGTAAGGTTTTTGTTCCCGAATTCTACAAAGAAGTGTACCTGCCCTACAAAGACAAAGGACTGACTGTATATGCCATTTATTCGATGGACGACAAGGCCGAATGGACCGAGTTTTTGGCTAAACATGACATGCTCGATTGGATAAATGTTTGGGATCCGCAACACACCTCGCGCTTTAAAATTAAGTACGACGCCCGAAAAACACCCGGCGTTTATCTGCTTGACGAAAACAAAAAAATCATCGGTAAAAAAATGACCGTGGAACAATTAAAAGGAATTATACCGTTTGATTTGAACTAAGCTCATTTAAACCTGTTATCTTGAATAAAAAATTGCAGGAAAATGAATGAACAATTCAGTAAAGAAGATATTCTACAGCGTCAATACGACTGGGGTAACGGAATTATTCACATTGGTAAGATTTACACCGCAAAAGGAGATTATGCAGAAGCAGCTAAAGAGCACATTGCCGATCTGTACGGTTACGGCGAAAGCAAAGTACTTTTTAAGCCTACAAAAGCTACCGATCCGCAATTCAGAGCCACCAAAGAAGAGGCACTTTCGTACTTCGTTGGAGGAAATGACAATTTCCCGGAAGACCAGGGATTTGCACTTCAACCATGGGAAAAAGTACGTTTTGAAGTCCATGGTTTTATAGCCAATTTTAAGCAGGCAATCATCATGGGAAACTACTTTTTTATTGATGCCGAAGGAGCGGAAACAAAAGTAGAATATACGATGGGTTTTTTCAGAGCTGCCGATAACTCGTTAAAACTTAATCTACACCATTCATCGTTTCCTTTTAAGCCGGAATAGAAAAATGATGCCTTAAGTTACCAGGGAACAAATGATATTTTTCGGGTAACAAACGAATCTCCGTAAGGAAAACGCACAAAATAAACACCGGCAGTTTTTCCAAGCAGATTCAGTGTTATGCGGAAATTATCGGTTTTCATAACTGAAGTTTTCATTTCCTGCCCGATAAGGTTGAACACCACAACATCCTCCGGATTAATTTCTCTATCCGATTCGAGGTTTAATTCGCCGGCTGTTGGATTTGGATAAACCCAAACATTCTCCGGTTGATCAACAACTGGCGTATCCGTTGAAATGAGGTAATTACAGGCCACCAACTCCATAACATTAACCATGGCGTAGTTTTGGGTATTCAACGATGCGAAACTTTCCCAGATACCGTTTTGCAACAAATAGAGATGATTGCCGGCATTTTCATATTCGCGTAACGATTGATAGATTGCAAAGGTATCGGCAACATTTACTGCACTCAATTCAAAACCTACAAAGAAATCTCCGGCAGGCTCCACCATCTGATCAAAACTTACAAAGTTCATGGCATCTTCAGCCCAGTGGTCAATATTAACCTCTTTGCTATACAGCAAATCCTCAGGATAAATATCGCCATCGTACACTTTCACGGTTATCCGGCTATTGTTATTATGAGTAACCAGTTTCCCAACACCAAACGAAACCCCATCCAGAATTTCATCACCGTCAATCGAAAAACGCTCCACAATTTCTGTTATTCCGGCCGAATTAGTCCCCCCCCAATAACCTTCACTTTCGCCCGAAACGGTAAGAGCAATATTTTCGTGTTCATCCGCATCAGTTAAATTTGTGAAAGCGTTACACAAGTCCTCATTGGTATTAAATTGTTTTCCGTTTAACGACAAAGCCCCCGTTCCTTTAGGATCGAGCCAATGTTTTAGTTGTTTTGTGGTGTCGGAACTGTAGTCCCACTGCATAGAAAAACGGGCATAATAATCGTTCACCGGATTTCCGCAATATGCAGCTCCTCCCGACAACGTTCCTATCACCTGTTCGTTCATACTAAACAATGCTCCACCCGAAGAACCAACTTCTGTAACGCCCTCGTCCCATCGCAATATATTTAACGATCCGTTTGTTGGATTTTTAATCGACGACGAAGTAAATGTTGCATATTCCGGGGCATCGTAATCAACCGAAATCTTTTTAATATCGCCCATCGGGTGGTGAATACTTACCGATGAATCGGGTAATCCGGGCGACCGATCCCAACCTGCAAAATACGGCCTAAAATCAGGAGGCGGAAGGTCATCTAATTCTACCAATGCAAAATCCAGGCTGTCGTAATGTGCTTTCATAATCGCTCCTGAAAGCGAATGAATGGGGTCGCCATCCAACGGAGCACAATAAGGACTTTCGTAATTAAAAGTATAAACCGTTGTTTCGGCCAAATCCCATTGGTCGTAACAATGCGATGCAGATATTACATAAGGTCGTTGGTCTTCTGCAGTATTGTTCAGTAACGTTCCGGTACATACTTCCCGGCCATCAACAATTAAGCGGCAAACAGCATCTTTTACCTCACTCCAGCGATCACCAATTTCGCAATTCACATCAACATTACACTCACCGGCCGGTTCTCCGTTTATAGGTCGTCTATCGAATTTCAAAATCCCCATAAAATCGTGGTTTACACGAGTAATCCGAAAATCATCCGGAGTTCCTTGTTCTTCAGGAACTTCATACTGAACGGTAATTTTGTCGCCGGCAACAGGTGCAACAGCAAATTTATGTGATGGCTTATTGTTTCGCGCTGTAAAAGCACCGAGGTACTGGTTATTTTCTTCGTTATAAATAAATAAACGCCCTTTTTTGTTTAACTTAAAATCATCGAAAATAAGATTGAGTGAATAAGCGTTATCTGACGAAATGGTAATGCGCCAAACATTAAAACCAGCGTTTGTTGAATACCACACTCCCGAATTTGAAGGATTAATATCAACATTAAAAGCGTGCGCAAAAGTTAAAGACTTTAATTGCGAATCGGATGCATTATTGGAGTCCATTGCAATTTCAATAACACTTTGTTTTAGTACCGGCATTTTTACAAACGCCCTGCCGGTGCTTTTTAAAGTAACAACCTGCAAAGGAAAACCTCCTTCCGATAACTGTGCATTTACCGAGTTACACACAAAAATGAACAAAATTAAAACTGGAATATACAAACGCATTCTTAAATGGTTTTTGCAGGGTAAATAATTTAATTTTCGCGTAAATTACGTATTTTTTAGTCAATTTATATCAATCACGAAACTTTTCAACAAAAACTCAAGTATTGTGTTTTATATTGCACATAACCATAACTAATAAAAAATAATTATGAAAAAGTCATTATCAATTTTCGTTGCATTCTTCTTTGTTCTTAGCCTGGTTGCGTTAGGCACCAACAAACCAACAAAGACACCAGCCATGCCCGATGATGTTAAAGAGGTAATACAAAATTCGTGTTTTGGATGCCACAATACCGACTCCAGAAATGAGGACGGAAAAAAAGAGCTTGACTTCAATAAACTCGACAGCCTTTCGAAAATAAAAATGATCAGTACTTATAAAGAAATTGGTGAAGTACTTGAAAAAAGTGAAATGCCACCAAAAAAATTTCTGGAAAGATTTCCGGACAAAGCATTAAGTGATGAGCATAAACAACTGTTATTAGATTGGTCGAAAAAAGAAGCAGAATCGGTGGTAAAAGAAATGTAATATGCGCCGAATACTTCGATTTTTAGTAATTATATTGCTGCTTGCTTTTATCGTTATCCAGTTTTTTCAACCCGAAAAAAATAGCGATGGAGTAAGCAGCAATCATATTTTCAACCAGGTTGAAGTTCCTGAAAATATCCAAACCCTTTTAACAAATGCGTGTTTGGATTGCCATTCGAACCATACAAACTACTGGTGGTATAACCATATTGCTCCTGTTTCGTGGATGGTGGATAATCATATAACCGAAGGTAAATCCGAACTCAATTTTTCGGAATGGGGAACCATGGATATTTTTGAAAAGATTACCAAACTGGAAGAAATTTGCCAGGAAACGGAACGAAAATCCATGCCATTAAAATCGTACCGTACCATTCATCCTAAAGCAAAATTAAGCGACGAACAAATTGCAGAACTTTGCGACTGGACCACAAAACTGGCTGAAGAATTGCTAGCCAACGCTGCCGACGAATAAGTTTTTATTTTAACTCTCATAAATATTATCTTTACCCAAAACCGAAGAAATGAAGGTATTAGTAATGTATGTTGATGAGTTTTCGTACCAGCCGGCACGAAAAAACCTTGAGGAAGTTGAAGATATTACGGAGGGTGCGCAATTCTCTGATTCAATATTAGCCTTTATTCAGGTTGAAGAAAGCGACGAAAAGAAAGATGTGAAAAGCCGGGAGAAAAAACTGGTTAATCACCTGAAATGGACCGCACGAAAGAACAATTGCAAAAGCGTAATTCTTCACTCGTTTGCTCACCTTTCCGAATCGAAAGCATCGGTTGATTTTACCAAAGAACTTTTCGATCTGGCAGAAAAACGCCTGCAAAATGCCGATTTCACAACAGCACAAACACCCTTTGGCTATTTCCTCGACCTGAATATTAAAGCACCCGGATTTTCTCTGGCGCGAATTTGGGCGACGCTTTAAAAGGAAAGTTTTCAGTTTGCAGTCACAGTTCTCAGTATCAGTTTACAGTTAGCAATTTCTCTGTTTTACAATTAATTTTTACCACAGAGATTCACGGAGAAGTTACGGAGTTTCACCGAGCGGAAAAGTTTCAATCTCAGTTTTCAGTGCTCAGTGCTCAGTCTCAGTTTGCAGTCTCAGTCCTTCAATCCCTCAATCCTTCACCCCTTCAATCCCCACATCTGTCTCTCCTTTTATAAATTCAGTTATCTTTGCCGCAAATTAGCAGCTCATGAAATTCGAGGATTATTCCATATCGAACACTATAAAAACCAACCTGGCAAAGAACGGATTCCGTCGGCCTACTGATATTCAGTTTAAGGCCATTCCGCCTGTATTGCGGGGCGAAGATGTTTTGGCCATTGCCCAAACCGGAACCGGAAAGACCGCAGCTTTTGCCATTCCTGTAATTCATAATATACAACAGGCCAAATTGAATCAACATGTTCAGGGAATAAGTTGTTTGATTATGGTTCCAACACACGAGTTGGCGAAACAGATCAACGAAGTGTTTGTCTCCATTTCAAAAAATACGGGGGTTAAAACTACCGTAATTATTGGTGGTGTTGATCAGGATCCTCAAATCGACCGCTTAAAAAGTGGTACCGACGTTTTGGTTGCTACTCCCGGTCGTTTGTTCGATTTGGTTAGCCAGGGACACCTGAAGCTACACGGGGTAAAAACACTGATTTTGGACGAAGCCGATCACATGCTCGACCTTGGTTTTATAAACGACATTAACGACCTGATACGTTTTCTTCCCTCAAAGCGGCAGACTTTGTTTTTCTCTGCAACCATTAATAAAAAGATAAAAAAGCTGGCTTATTCATTGGTAAGTAAACCTATACGAATCCAGATATCGCCTAAAAACCCGGTGGCAAAAACCATTGAACACCAGGTGGCATTTATCGAAATGGATGACAAAAGAGCTTTCCTGGAACGGCTTGTGGGGGAAAACCCGGAAGCTAAAATTCTGGCATTTGTACGAACAAAAGTACGCGCCGAGCGTGTGAAAAAAGCGATGGCGCGTGTTGAAATTGAAAGCGACACCATTCACAGCGACAAAGAACAGGCAGAGCGCGAGCAAACCATGCAGCGTTTTAAAAGTGGCGAACTAAAATTACTTATTGCTACTGATATAAGTGCCCGTGGAATTGATATTCCAAACGTTGATTTTGTGGTTAATTACGATTTGCCTGAAGTTGCAGAAAACTATGTTCACCGCGTAGGACGAACAGGACGTGGTAACCAAAAAGGAAAAGCTGTTTCGTTCTGTAGCACAGAAGAGCGTGAAATTCTCGACGAAATTGAAAGCTTTTTAGGCAAAGACATTCATCGTCTTGAGATCGACAAACAGGACTACAAAGAAACGTTGGATTTTACAAAAGACACCGATTACAACTGGCAAAAATTAATGCGCGAAAACGAACGCGAATTAAAAGAGGTGAAAAAGAAGAAGAAAAAGTAAATGCTATCACTTATTCTCTATTTTACGCATCGCCATATTACGCAATTCGGCAGTTGTCATCCAGGTACATATTCCAAACGGTTTTGAAAGCGAAACCTCCGGACGGATACTCAATATATGGCCGGTATAATTAAAGTCCACCAGTTTCTCATCGTCGATCCAGGCACGGATCGTTGTTTCGGTTACCTGTAGGCGGATGGTGTACCACACTTCTTTTTCAAAGTTTTTTAGCACTTGCGTTTCGTTCTCCGAAGCATCATAATCATCAATACTGCTCAAACCAACAACGGGACCGCCCCACCCTCCTACGATCAGCGAGCAAAACTGGTCGTTAACCGGGAAAGTCATTCCACAAAAAAAGTCGTTACCAACCATTTTGCGGGCCTCCAGTTGTACCTCGTAATTTACTTTCGGGAAAGTATCTGTCCAGGTAATTCCGCTGCAACCATCGCCGTAATTAATAACAATACTTCCTTCCGACAGCTTTACCGGTCCTTCTGTTCCGAATGAGGTTACCTCCCAGTTTCCGAGCGAATTTCCGTTGAATAAGGCTTGCCAGCCCTCAGGAATGTTGGGAGTATATTTTACATCTTGTTGATTGCCTTTCTTTGCCGGGCTATTACAAGAGGTAAACAACGTAAAAAAAGCGAACACACAACACACGTAAATAAATCCTAAACGAGCCATTTTTGTTTAAAATTAAGAAAGATGACGCCTTTATCCAAAAGACTAAATTATTAATCGATTCTTCCAAATACAACATCCTAAAGCATCAAATTACAGAAATTGTGCTCATAATACTAAGAAACAACTGCTTACATTCAAACAATGACTACTTCAACTAAAGCAATAAGTACTTCGACTAAAGCATCGAACACTTAACCTAAAGCAATAAGCATTTCAACTCAAGCAACAAGCACTTTAACTGAAGCAATGTCATATTCAACTGAAACATTGGCATGTTAATGTAAAGCAATAAGCACTTCATCTAAAGCATTAACAACGCGTATTAAAGCAATGACTATTTGAAGTGAAGCAATAAAGAACTGGCCCCACCTAAAAGGCAGAGCCAGCTTCGAATTTATATGATCGTCTGTTTTTATTATTTCAATAATAATAGCTTCTTAGATAATCGATTTCATTGATTCCATTGCCTCGCGCAATTCAGCACCAATAATTTCTACATCGTGATAACGTACTTCGTCGTTAATCTCAATCAGCTCTTTGTTATCAACATGTGCACTTATTCCTTCGTTGAAATTTTTACCGATAACATTTGTATCAATTTTCTTCATAAAATCAGTCAACAACGGTTTACAGGCATGGTCGAAAAGGTAACAACCGTATTCCGCAGTATCTGAAATTGTACGGTTCATTTCGAACAGTTTTTTACGTGCAATTGTGTTGGCAATCAGCGGAGTTTCGTGCAACGACTCGTAGTAAGCCGATTCCTCTTTAATTCCTGATTCTGTCATTACTTCGAATGCCAGCTCAACACCCGATTTTACAAATGCAACCATTAATGTTCCATTATCGAAATACTCCTGCTCGCTAATTTCGACGTCGCCTGCCGGAGTTTTCTCGAAAGCAGTTTCGCCGGTAGCAGCACGCCATCCCAACAGGTTTTTATCATCGTTAGCCCAGTCTTCCATCATGGTCGATGAGAATTCTCCCGACATAATATCATCCATATGTTTCTCGAACAACGGACGCATAATTTCTTTCAATTCTTCCGAAAGTTTGTAAGCTTCAATTTTAGCCGGATTCGACAAACGATCCATCATATTGGTGATACCACCAAGTTTCAACGCCTCGGTAATGGTTTCCCATCCGTACTGAATCAGTTTTGATGCATAACCAGCGTCGATTCCTTTTTCGATCATTTTATCGAAACTCAAAATAGAACCTGTTTGCAATAAACCACAAAGAATGGTTTGTTCACCCATCAAGTCTGATTTTACTTCGGCAACAAACGACGAAAGTAAAACACCCGCTTTATGACCACCTGTTCCAACAGCATAAGCTTTTGCAATTTCCAAACCATCGCCGTTCGGATCGTTCTCGCGGTGAACTGCAATTAAAGTAGGCACACCAAATCCACGCAGGTACTCAGCACGTACTTCAGAACCCGGAGATTTTGGAGCCACCATAATTACGGTAATATCGTCGCGAATCTGCATTCCTTCTTCAACAATATTAAAACCATGTGAGTAAGCCAAACAAGCACCTTTTTTCATTAAAGGAACTACCTTGTTTACAACCGGAGTGTGTTGTTTATCTGGTGTAAGGTTCAATACCAAGTCAGCCTTAGGTACCAATTCATCGAAAGTACCTACTTCAAAACCGTTTTCTGTAGCATTAACATACGATGCACGTTTTTCGTCAATCGCAGTCTGACGCAACGCGTAAGCTACATTCAATCCGCTATCGCGAAGGTTTAATCCCTGGTGCAATCCCTGTGCTCCACAGCCCAATACTACAATCTGTTTTCCTTTAAGTTTTTCAACTCCGTCTGCAAATTCCGACTCATCCATGAAGTCGCATTTTCCCAACTGGTCTAACTGAAGACGAAGTGGCAATGTATTGAAATAATTTTCCATGATCTTTTATTTTTTACAATTAATATACTTTTAAGCTGTAAAATTTTGCGGTTCATACCCAAATGCACAAACCTGAATACAAAGCAACAAAATTTCTGTAAGCCTAAAATGTAAAATTACATGAATTTTAGGTAATTTTCATGGATTTGGGTTTTAACTCTGTTTTAAGCATTAAAATTACACAGCTAATTTTCAATAGCTTAAACTCTACAAAAAATATGGATTTTTACCTCTATTAAAGAGATTGCGAACGAAACTGCAAAGGTGACAGACCAACTTCGCGTTTAAAAAATTTGGCAAAATAACTTTGATCAGGGAAGTTCATTTTTGTGGCAATTTCCGAAACACTAAGGTTAGTATGAACCAGCAGGCGTTTGATCTCGATAATTTGTTTTGATTTTATAATCTGCGACGAAGTTTTTCCGGTTAGCTGGGTTACCGTTTGCGTTAAATGATTTGGCGTTAACGCCATTATATCGGCGTACTGTGCCACCGAGAGATTTTCGTGAAAATGCTCTTCCAGCAACTGAAAGAATTTCTTTACGACAATGTGCCCTTTCCCTTTCCAACGGTTCTCATCGTATGGATAAAGCGACGCACAAGTTGTTAAAATAAGGTCGAGTACCGATCGCAAAATATCGATGGAATAACCTTCGGACTTGCTAATCTCATCCACACCTCGTTTAAACAAACTCTCCAAAAACAACTTGTCTTTTTCATCATTTAAAAGCAATGGCGGGTTATCCTGCCGGATGGTAAAAAAGAAAGGGAACTCGATTAAACGGTTTGGATTTCGCTGATTGAGGAGGTAAAAATCAGCGGTAAAAATAAAAATGAAACCATCGATATCGTGCGAAAATTCAATTTTGTGTGCCTGCCCCGGCGACATAAAAAATATACAGGGCGGCTCAATATCGTATTTATTTCCGTCGATAACGTGTGCTCCGCTCCCTTTGTGCAGGTACAACACCTCGAAAAAATCGTGACGATGCGGGTACTTGACAGCAAAATGCCGGTTGGCATCAAATACTTCTACCTGAAACTGTTGGCTTGCCCGTTCTTCTGAACTAAAATTGTGCAAGCTGTATACCGGTAAATTTTCAGAACCTGCTTTCACTTCATTTAAAATGTTGCCCACTGGCTATTTCTAGTTGTCTAATCTTAAGGTATAACCAAGCGATAAACGTAAAACTCTTGTTTTTGCTTCCTGATTTTCCAATGTAGCAATATCAGCCAATCCATAATCGTAGGAAACACAAATATTTAAACCTCTCTCCATAAGAAATCCTGCTTTCGCGGATACACCATAATCTAAGCGTTCATATTTTCCTTCTGAACCCCATTCTAAATCATTGTTAGTATCTAAACTTTCGGGAGTAATAGATTCATTACCGAACAATCCCATTCCGGCAAATCCACCAACTCCTGCGTAAATTTTATTTAACGACCGAAAACGATGAATGTACTTTAGATAAACCGGAACATCAACAAAATATAGTGTAGTTTTATTTTCTGATGCTTCCAGTTTCTTATGAAAACCTTTTGTTTCAAATAATAATCCACCTTCCACGGCGATCTCCTGGGATTTGTCTTTATTCATAACATATTCATACAAAGCACCTATATTAAATCCGTACAAAGCTTTATACGAATCTTCAACATCCGTATCTCCCATTCCAAACTTCATATCGGTTGTGGACATATTAGCCCCTCCAAAGAAAGTAAGGGACGGATATTGCGCCATTGATTGGATTGCAAGCAGCATAAAACATACTACAAATAACAGAGAGGTAATTTCTTTCATGGTTCAATACTTTATAATTGGGTTTATAAATATGAGGTGAAAGATATGAATTTTTATGGAAAACATAGGAAATTACAGATGGAGGGCATGTTTGTGCCAAAACCAAATGATATAAAAACAAAAAAGCAGCCTTTTGAGCTGCTTTTGCGGTGACGACGAGACTCGAACTCGCGACCTCCGGCGTGACAGGCCGGCATTCTAACCAACTGAACTACGCCACCAATAAATTGATGTTCTAAACTTTTTATCAAAAAAATAAGCGGTGACGACGAGACTCGAACTCGCGACCTCCGGCGTGACAGGCCGGCATTCTAACCAACTGAACTACGCCACCGTTTTTTTAGAACTTTTACCTTTTTTCCGGGCTTGGTACCCTTTCCAAAGGTGATGCAAATATATACTTTCTTTTTTTACCTGCAATACAAAAAAATATTTTTTTGATCATTTATTTATTACACTGAATATCAACACAATACAAGGCTGTCGTATTCTATATTTTTACTAAATGATTCATATCTAACTCCTTTTCGCCACTCCACCGATACGCTAAAAGTGATTTTGTGCCCGCAACACACGAATCAACGCAACAAACGTTGTGTTTTATTATGTATGGTCCGGCACCACGACAATAGTGTCCGAAGAAAACAATCGGAGCATCATCGGGGTACGGAAAAGTCTCTGGAACTATTTCAGAAGGAATAGTATACGGCGGCATCGTAAATTTACTTTCAAACGAAGCTTCTTTAAATGTCTTTCCTTCCAGGTTATCCCACCATCGAATACGGAAAGAACGCGGCGAAACACCTTTGTTACTAATTACCCTCAAATCAGACGGTAATTTTAAGTTAACACCTTTTGTTAGCCGCCACACACTTTTAGCTTCATCCGAACTTGATTTCTTATAAACCTTACGAAACACGCGTTTTCTTATTCTGCCATCTTCATACAACGAGTCGGCAACTTTAATGGCATCTTCGCACCAACAGGCATGCACCACCCTAATTGCGCCAAAATCGAGATAAAGCGGCAATGTACGCATCCATCTCAACTGCTCGTTCAGTTCTTTCGATCCCGACGAATACTCGTTGATGGTTTTAAAAAGCGACAAAAAGTATTTACTCGGTTTTGAAATTATTGATTTTCCCTGTTTGTCTTTCAGGTGATAAATAATAGCATTAAGTTCGTGATTTCCCAGCACGGCGTAGGCATTACCATTTTCAACCATTGCCTTAATGGTTCGAATTGTTTTTCTGATTTCAGGCCCACGATTGATAAAATCGCCCACGAAAATTGCTTTTCGAGTAGGATGCGAATAACTACCATTCGTTTTCCGGTAGCCCATTTCTAACAATAGCTTTTTTAGCTGGGCCGCATAACCATGAACATCTCCAATAATGTCGTACATAGTAGTGATTAAGTAGTGCTAAAATAAAAAATAATGTATGCAACACATAACGATATCCCTTCTCTTTTTTATTAAATATAAAAAGGGCGCAAACTTAAATCGTGCCCTTTTTCAATCCATTTACTCCTTTTTACGGGCAACTGTAAAAGTTACATGTTCTCCGCTAAACAGGTCCCCACCCGACAATACATCTTCGCAAAATTCAATATCTTGCCATTCATTTTCTGCCAATAGCTTTTTCAGGTCGGAATGCCAAAAAAAGTGAGTCCAGAAACGATAAACATCAAGTTTATCGTTTTCATCAACAATCTGATGCTGGTATAAAATTACTTTTCCCTTCTCATATAAGAATGACTCAGAAAGCGCGAGGTAAGGTTCCGGTTTCCAGAACCCCGTTTCAGCAACTTCCCAGTTTTTAGGTGCCACTTTTTTGTGCAGTCCCTTGTCGTTTAATACATCGAAAATGAAGGTACCTCCAGGCTTTAAAGCTCCCTGGATAAAACGAAGTAGCTTTGTTCTGTCTTCTGGCAGCAAAACCCCAAAGTCGGTATAAATCAGCAAAACCAGATCAAAGCTTTGTTCCGGCAATTCTAAATCCAGGTAATTTGATTGAATATAGTTGATCTCTAATCCATCTTCTTTCGCCTTATTTTTGGCGTAATCTATGGAATTTTTCGAGAAATCAACGCCGGTAACATTGTGGCCTTTTTCAGCCAGCATTGTTGAATATAAACCGGGACCACAACCTAAATCAAGAATATTCAGTTTTTCGCCACCAGTCTTTTCTAAAATCCAGTCCACTGTATTTTTTATGGTTTCCGGTTTGCGACTTGCTAAATCTATGTGCTCGTTCAGATGCACTTGTAAAAGTTGTTTCGAGATGTGTTCATCGGTCCACATAATTGCGGTTCCGGGTTCGTATAAGTTTGGTTTTTGGGTGTTAGTTATTAATTTATTGAGTTTCATTTTCTTACAATTTAAAATGATTGAATGATTTGAATAATAAAATACCACAAGCAGAAGTTTTGCCTGTGTACTTATTAACCTGAGTTCGATTTTAAAATATTTTCACAGAAAGTCATAATTACGTCAGATTTGGATTTTAAATTCTACAGGAATAACGGGTCATTTTAAAGGATTTTAAATGCAAAGATGGCGTGAGAAGGACTTTCCATTTATGGCTTTGCTCTTTTTGCCTTAAACTTCCCCCAATTTTCTTGAATTATCCCGATAGTTCTTCGAAAACCGGTGAAAGTTTCTGACTAAAAATAGCTAAAGCTGTGAGTTATTTTAAGGCCGAACTCAGGTTATTAGCTCCGATCGGAGCGTTTTCGATATGTAATCTCAATAGATGAAGTGCTGCAAAGTTAAAAAACAAATTTCGGATAATAAATGTTTTCATGTAAAAACAAACAAAAAGGAATTCAGTCATTCATTTCATTTTCAATTAGATACTTTTTAGTCTTATTAAACAAAAATCCCTAATTCCATGCACCTTTTAGTGCATTCTAAATTAGCACCTTAGCTAAACATTTCTGACTTATATTCGTTTTATTTGCGGCTGATTAACAAGAATCGTTTATGTATTTAGAAAAAGAAAAACCGGCAACAAAGAACCAGATATCTGCAAAAGAAGCACTACAAGATTATTATATCGCCAGCTTAAGCCGCCAGCTTAGTATAATGGGGCGCCGCGAGGTACACAATGGACGTGCGCACTTTGGTATTTTTGGAGATGGAAAAGAAATTGCCCAGATTGCTTACGCCAAGAATTTCAAAAAAGGCGACTGGCGCTCGGGTTATTACCGTGATCAGACGTTTATGCTGGCACTTGGATTGCTGGAGCCGGAAGAATTTTTTGCCATGATTTACGGCGATACCGACGACGAAATAAATCCATCTACCGGAGGACGAAATTTCAATAATCATTTTAGCACGCGAAACATAAGCGATTCAGGAGAAATTAAAGACCTCGCCAATCAGTACAATTCTGCTTCCGATATTTCATCAACAGCAGGACAAATGCCACGTTTGCTGGGGCTGGCACAAGCCAGTAAAATGGTTCGTGAACAGCCGGAATTAAAAAAGCAACTGAACAACAATGTTACCGGAAACGAAGTAGCATTTGGCAGTATTGGCGATGCCAGCACCAGTGAAGGAATTTTCTTTGAAACGATAAACGCAGCCGGAGTTCTTCAGGTTCCGCTTGCCATTGCAGTTTACGACGATGGTTTTGGAATTAGCGTGCCGATTGAGCTGCAAACCACAAAATCGAGCATTTCGGAAGCTCTGAAAGGTTTTGCCAAAGAAAAAGGCAGCAACGGTGTCGAGATTTATAAATGTAAAGGCTGGAGCTATCCTGATTTGGTAAAAACATTTAAAGAAGGAATTGATAATTGCCGGAAAAACCACACACCCGTTGTATTTCATATAAATGAAGTTACACAACCACAGGGACACTCTACTTCGGGCTCGCACGAACGATACAAAACAAAAGAGCGTCTGGCGTGGGAAAAAGAATACGACGGCATTAACCAAATGCGTAAATGGTTGTTGGAATCAGGAATTGCCGACGAAGATATCTTGGTTGAGATTGAAAAATCAGCACAAAAAAGAGCAAAAGAAGCCCGCAAAAAAGCGTGGAATAATTATACCGAAGGATACCTTGATGAGCGCAATGAGTTGATCGAGATTCTGAAAAGAATTGATGAGCGAAGTGAATTACAATGTTTACGACGCTTTGAAAAAGTTACTGATAAGATTTTCCCAACCCGCAGGTCGCATGTTAGCTTTGCAAAAAGGCTGAAACTTGAGCTTCATACCATGCCAGAGTTGGAAGACGAACGCGACATTTTAAAAGACTGGATCAGTCGTTTTGAAGAACGCACAGCCGGTTTCTACAACGGGGAATTGTACAGAACCGGACCAGACGCTGCGCTGAATGTTAAAGCAGTTGCAATAGAATATGACGATAATTCTACCGACGTAAACGGATCAGTGGTTGTTAATAAAAATTTCGATGCCCTGTTTAGCAAATACCCTAACCTGGTAACTTTTGGTGAAGACACCGGAAAATTGGGTGATGTAAACCAGGGAATGAAAGGGATGCAGGAAAAATATGGCAAAGTGCGAGTTGATGATGCAGGTATTCGCGAAGCCACAATTATTGGACAAGGAATTGGATTAGCGATGCGTGGCTTCCGTCCTATCGCCGAAATTCAATACCTCGATTACCTGATTTATGCGCAGTCGCAACTAAGCGACGATTTGGCAACGCTGCAATACCGCACCAAAGGCCGACAGGCGGCACCGCTGATTATACGCACGCGTGGCCATCAGTTGCAGGGAATCTGGCATGCCGGATCGCCCATGCAAATGCTTTTGGGATCGATGCGTGGCATGTACTTATGCGTTCCCCGCAACCTTACGCAAGCTGCAGGTTTCTACAATACTTTATTGGAAGGTAACGATCCGGCACTGGTTATTGAGCCGCTAAAAGGTTATAACGTTAAAGAAAAATTACCGGTTAATCATGGCGAATACAAAGTGCCGCTTGGCGTTCCGGAAATTATGCAGGAAGGAACGGATGTAACCGTTGTTACTTATGCATGGAACGTGCATCATGCAGTGAAAGCTGCAAAACTTTTGCAGGACTTTAAAGGTATTTCCATTGAGGTGATCGATGTGCAGACTTTAATGCCTTTTGATCTAAATCATATCATTTTGGAGTCCATCAAAAAAACTGGAAAAGTAATTTTTATGGACGAAGATGTGCCCGGTGGAGGAACGGCATATATGATGCAAAAAGTAATCGAGGGGCAAAAAGCATTTGATTATTTAGATACTGCACCACGAACACTTTCGGCGCAGGAACACCGCCCTGCCTATGGCATCGACGGCGAATATTTCTCGAAGCCAAATGTGGAATTACTATTCAAAAATGTTTACGAGATGATGCACGAGGTGGAACCCGATCGGTTTCCGGAGTTATAATATTCAGAATAACTAAAGATGCTTCTGCCATGGGCAATGTGATTACAAAATAATTTTTTATGCTTCTGTCAATGACAATGTGTTCAAAAAATGTTTTTTCGTGATTCTGTTATTGGCTATGAATTCAGAAAATAGATTTTCATGCCTCTGCCGCTGACAATGAGCTAAGAAATTGGTTTTTCGTGCTTCTGCCATTGGCAATGAGCTTACAAAACAATTTTTGATACTTGTGCCACAGGCAATACGGTTAGGAAATAAGTTTTTGCACTTTGTCCGAAGACATCTTTCGCCCCACTTTTACTACATTCAACTCACCAATTCTTTAAACGAACGTTTAAAATCTTCGTTGTACAATTTTTGGTACAACTTAATATAGTGGTTGTATATTTCCTTAGCCAAACTATGTTTTCCCTGGTGATAAAGAATATTACATTTTAATTCCAGCGCCGTTTCGTTCATTTGGTCGAAAGTGAAAAGCACATCGGTAATTTCGAGCAATTCCTTTTCATTTTTGCGAATATCCAACAGTTCACAAACTTCTTCTAGCCGGTTCACAATCCTGCCTGAAATATTGTCTTTCCATCGGTCGAGCCACTCCGTTTCGGTGTTCAGAAGGAAATTTCCGCGGCTCAAAATACTCATTACCGTATTGAACTCCTTGATACGCGAAATATCAAAGCCTATTTTATTGTACTCTTTTATGTATTCAAAATCGCAGAATACATCCTCGCAATGCGACATGCGCCAATAATTTCCGTCAAAAGTGATCGTAATATCACCCACGTCCTCCAAAATCGACCGTAGTTTTTTAATGTTCACCCCACGATTATTTTTTGCATTGTGTTCCGATTTATCGGGCCAAAGGAATTCCTGAATTTTTTTAGAAGAAATCCCCGTATTTCCATCAACAGTATTCAGGAAAATGAGCAGAAACAGTTCTTTTACCGTTGGAGAGAAACGGTAAGTTATATCTTTTCCGTTTCTGTCGAACACCTGAAATCCGCCAAAAGTTAGGATACGTCCCTGCAAAGGTTCGTCGCTGTTATTGGGTTCGTCGGGAAGCAAATTCAATGTTGTTTTTCTTGATTCCGTCTTTGATTTTTTGGCCTTTCCAAGAATTATCGTTACCCCACCAATCAATAACAACGCCAATGCGCCGAAAATGAAATAAGCTACATGAAATTTTCCAGTCTTCTTTTCTCCTGTCGGTGCCAATTCACCCTCCGATGGCGGATAATTTAACGAGTAAATATTTACCTTAAATTTTCCATCGGCTGCTTCGTGCATGGTAAGTGCCAGAATTTTGTTGTGCGTTTCCCAGTTATACAAATCGGCAAAAGAGGTAATATCATAAAAAGTGTAAGGAATTTTACTGCCTATAAATTTATATTCAGGATTATTCAAATCGGCTTTTATCAGCTGCAAAGCGGTTTCGTTATTTCCGTGCGAAAAACAGAGCGTGTAAAAACAGTTCTCCTGTTCATTTATAATCATCGAATTTACCGGCGTATAACTTTCATCGTCAATCTCTTCAACTTCCCAAACTTTTGAAATGGTATCTGCTCCAAAATCAATTTTGTACAGATCGTAATAAAACTCCTTCCCCAGAATTTGTTTTCCGGTTTCGTTACCCAGACCGCCAAACAGGTAGTAAACGCTGTCATTTTTGCTTTGCCCCAGCGATGCCAGGTAACGTGGCTCAAAAAGCTCACCTTTCAATTTCAATTCTTTCCACGTTTTTGTTCTTTCATCTAATTTTCTGATAGTGTTGAAATAGGTAAAAAAACCGTAACCTCCGATTGCCATAAAAGCTCCGTCTACCGGATGTAAGAAACTGTTGTGGTGCCAGTATTTCGGCAGATATGCAAGCGTGTCGTATCGGTTGTCCCAGGTTCTGCTGGCTTCGTTAAAAGCAGGAGCTAAATTCTTGTATTTTGAATAGGTTCGTAAACGATCGTTTTTATCAAAGAAAACCTGTTGGGCATCTTCGTAAAACGGATTACCCGATCGGTATTTTATGGTACTAACTTTACGCTCATTAAGGCTGAATTTTGTTATTCCCTGTTTACGTTCGACAAAATAAAATGCTTCGGTGTTTTTGTTAAAAGCAATTTGTGGCATTTCTGAGAATTCGAACGAGCGCACCTGCTTCCAGGTTTGGTGCTGTTCAACTACCCAGGCCGGATTAATAATTTCAGCCTCTTTTCCGTCCACCGAATCCTTTACGGTATTACCCGTTGTATAATCAAGTGGCCAAAAGTATTTCAAATTATTCTGCTCAGAGAACCGGATGTTACGCACCGACATTGGCGGCACCTCATCAATCTCGAAACCATAACGATCTACAATTCCAAAAGTCCATTCGAGTTCTGATGAGGCAGGCAATTCAATTTTATCTGTTACCGTTTTGCCACCAAAAGTCATCGCCACATCACCCGAAACAGCATCAACCGTTAAGCGAAACTTGTGCCAACGGTTCACAAGCTCAATTTGCTCGCGGCTTAAAGCCATCTGTAAGTTGGTTTCCTTTTTATCGAGAACAACAAAAAGATCGGGAAAACGCCCATCGATGTTATAAATGAGATCGAACTGATGCCCGTCGTTTGTTTCTTTTAGTTGTAACACATAACCGTAACGCTCGTCAAGGTCACGAAACAAAATATCGAATTCAATAGAAAAACTGTTCTGGTAAGTAATGGTGCCATCTTCGGTAAGATCAATTCCGGTACGGTTCTCGAGCGATACTTCTTTTGATTTGAAGAAGACACCACGATGCTCGTTGGCATTGCTTTTGAATACCAACGATAGAACAAAAAAAGAAATAAGAAATATCCCCCGCATCATTAGTTAGCTAATAGAAAACAAAAGTATAATTTTAGCGCTTTCAACGAAACTATCCACACAAACTAAAGCCAATAAAAATAGCAATTTGTTATTCAGACACATTAATATCTTTTTACCTCACCCCTCTTCGGCCATATTTTTCAAGCAAAAATCTTTCAAACGGGGTGTTTTGCAAATTAATGTTAATTGAGAATCAATTTTTCGTAAAATATTCAAACACCTCACTTTCCGCTATCTGTCAGATTTTTACAATCTTATTAATCAAATATTAATCGGGATTAACAACAATTCCGGCCGCATTAATCCACAGTTAATCACAAATAAATCACCTCCAATTAAAATTGTTAAAAAATTTGAAATTTAAACTTAACACAAATTTTATGGAAAATTATTTTTCAGCGATTAGCCAGCTAACCAAAAGGCTATCGATTTCAAAATTTGCTGTTCCTTTAATCTTCGTTCTTTCAGGTTTTGCCGCAATGGCACAACAGGGAGAATTAAAAGGTATAGTAACAGATGAGTCCGACGCACCTCTTCCAGGTGTGACTATTATGGTAAAAGGTACTTCGAATGGTACTATTACGAACTTTGATGGAGAATACACGCTTAAAGATGTAAAAGAAGGCGATGTAGTTGTATTCAGCTTTATCGGTATGTTAACACAGGAAATTGCCTACAGCGGTCAGGCAAGCCTGAACGTAAACATGGAAACCGACTCTCAAAACCTTGATGAAGTTGTGGTTACAGCCCTCGGTATTCAGCGCGACAAAAAAACGCTGACTTATTCTTCTCAGCAAGTTACAGGTGATGAAATAATGAAAGCCAGAGACGCTAACTTTATGAGTGGACTGAATGGTAAAACTGCCGGTTTGGAGATTCGCAAAAGCACCTCAGGTGCAGGAGGTTCTACCCGTACGGTTTTACGTGGGAGCAAGTCCATTTCACAAGTTAGTGATCCTTTGTATGTTATCGATGGTATTCCAATGGTAAACAACAAAGGTGGTCAATCTGGTATGTGGGGAGGAACTGATGAAGGAGATGGTCTATCGCAATTAAACCCTGATGACATTGAAAGTATCTCTGTTTTAAAAGGAGCTACAGCTTCTGTACTATACGGTAGCGATGGAGCCAACGGTGTAATTATTATTACTACAAAAAAAGGAAGTGAAGGTAAAATTAATGTAACGTTTAGTTCAACTGCCACTTTCGAAAATATTATTGAAACACCCGATCTTCAATTCTCTTATGGAAGCGAAGGCGGCTCTGCAGAAAGTTGGTCGACTACTAAAGGAAATTATGCCAGCAACTATGTTGATGATTTCTTTGAAACAGGTTACAACCTTATCAACACAGTTACTCTTAGTGGCGGTAACGAAAAAATGACTACCTATTTCTCTTATGGTAACACCGGCGCCGGAGGTGTTGTTCCAAACAACAGTTACCAAAAACACAATGTAACTTTCAAGCAATCATTGCAATTGTTAGATAATCTGAAAATTACATCGAATGTAATGCTTACCTCAGAAAAGACAAAAAACAGAGCTACTGCAGGTTACTATCTGAATCCAATAATCAGTTTGTACACTTTTCCAAGAGATCTGGATTTTGCCGATTACAAAGAGAACTACCAATATTTCAGAGACGATAGAAATATGATGTGGCAAAACTGGTTTGTTGAAGGTGATCACTTTACGTCAAATCCATATTGGCTAATTAACAAACAACCAAGAGAAGATTTAACCCAACGTGCTATTGCAAGCGTAGCAGTTGATTATCAAATCTCTGAAAAACTGAAATTCCAGGCCCGGGGAAGTTACGATTATGCAAACAAAACATTCGACCAACAATACTACGCCGGAGGTAATACCGTTAACATCTCGAGAAACGGACGATGGGATTACCAAAAGTACATCGACAAACAGCTATATGGCGATGCTATTTTCACCTATACCGACAATTTTGAAGACCTGAGTTTGAATGTTATTGCCGGTACCAGTTACCAAAAATCCGAATTCGGCGATGGTGTAAGTGTAAATAACGGAACAAATCCGCTTCTTTATCCAAATGAGTTCTATTTCCAAAATATCCCTGACAATGTTTCTGTCGAATCAACTTATGATGGGAAGATCATTAAAAAAGGTTTATTCGGAAACATTCAATTGGGTTATAAAGAAATGCTGTTCCTCGACCTTTCAGGACGTAATGACTGGTCATCAACTTTAGCATTAACAGGTAACGAATCTTATTTCTACCCATCTGTTGGGGTATCAGGTATTTTAACTGAAATGTTTAACATGCCGGAAGCCGTTTCGTTTGCAAAAGTTCGTGCTTCAGGTTCGCAGGTTAATAACGAAGTACCCTGGGGTTTAATTCAGGTTAACCATACAATCAACTCAAGTGGCAGTGTCGATCGTAATACTGTAAAGCCATTTACCGATGCCAAACCAGAACAATTGGTAACACTTGAATTTGGTACCGACTGGCGTTTTTATGATGGTCGTTTAGGATTAGATTTTACCTACTATCATGTTAAAAGTACAAACCAGGCCTTATCAAGACCGCTCAGTGGATCAGAACAAGACAACTATTACACTTCTGAATATTTTAACGCCGGAGAAATTGTTAATAAGGGTGTTGAAATTGTATTAACCGGAAAACCTGTTGATAAAAAAGATTTTGAATGGAATACAGTATTGAACTTCTCGAAGAATAATAACGAAGTAGTTGAGCTTGATCCGAATGATTTAACCAAATACATTGATCTGGGAACTTCTGAGGGTTATCATGCACGTGTATTTAGTGGCGGTTCAATTGGCGACATGTATGGCTACAAATTTAAAAGAAATGATGCCGGGCAAATTATGTTAGACGACAACGGGAAACCGTTAAAAACGCCATCAGAAATAACATACGAAAACAAAGATGAAGCCTACCTTGGAAGTCTGGAACCTGATTTTAGTTTGGGTTGGAGCAACAACTTCCAATACAAACAGTTTAGTTTGAGCTTCCTTATCAATGCAAAAGTTGGAGGAAAAGCATTTAGCCAAACCGAATCAATCCTTGACGGATGGGGTGTAAGCCAGCGTACTGCCGACGCCCGCGACAAAGGTTATGTTGAAGTTAACGCCATCCAGGGAGAAACACTAGTTACAGAAATGAATCCAAATACATATTATACCACAGTTGGCGGGCGTAATGGTATTTCTGAAGCCTATGTTTACAACCGTACAAATATTCGTTTAACACAGTTAGCACTATCATACGACCTTGATGTACAAAGAATTGGACTACCTGTAAAATCAGCTTCTGTATCGTTAGTTGGACAAAACCTGTTTTTCTTCTACAAAAAAGCTCCATTCGATCCTGAATTGGGTATGAGTACTGATATGAATTCACAATCGTTGGATAACTTTAGTGTACCTGCAACACGATCTTATGGATTCAATCTTAAATTCACCTTCTAATACTGAAGAATCATGAAAAAAATACTATTTATATTTATTGTTGCGTTTTTGGCCAACGCCTGTACCGACGGGTTTGAAGAGGCCAATGTAAATCCGTATGAGATAACGGATAAATCTTTAGAGCAGGATTTTAACCATATTGGTTCGTTTTATCCTTCTTTATTGTACAATATCTTTGGGCATCAAATTGAAGAGAACCTCGTAGCAGAATCATTCTGCGATTACATGGCAACACCCTCTAAATTTGCGGGAGGAATAAACAACACCACTTACTATATTACATGGAACACATACTGGGACAGGATTTACAATAGTATTATGTCGCCAGCCAGCCAGGTAATCGACATTGCCGAAGAAGGGGGTTACGATGTGTTTGTAGCATGGGCAAAACTAATCCGTATTTTAGGTATGTCTCGCCTTACAACTTACCATGGCCCGGTAATCTATTCTACTTACGGACAAGCGGATGCCAGATACGACAGTGAAGAAGAACTGTACAATGCTTTCTTTACTGATCTGGATGAAATACAAACTGTATTTTCTGCCAATGCTGATTATGTGGGAATAAAGAATTTTGATGCCAGTTTTGAAGGAGACATTACAAAGTGGGCTAAAGTTGTAAACTCAATGCGTCTTCGTTTAGCCATTCGTATTTCAAAAGTAGCTCCAGCTTTGGCAAAAGCTGAAGGAGAAAAAGCAATTGCTGATGCGGCTGGATTAATCACAACAATTGACGATAACTTTTATGTTTCGTTATACGGTAATGATTTGTATTTATCCCTCATCTGCTTCGGATGGAACGATACACGTATGTCGGCCGGAATGGAGTCTTTCCTTATAGGGTTAAAAGATCCACGTATTGCCAGCTACTTTGAGCCTGCTACTGACGAGGCATTAGTGGTTGACCACCCGGATGTTCCTTACAAAGGTATCCGTAACGGAGCATCATTGGTTGCTAAAGGAGATCATACTGCGTGTTCAACAATTAGTACTGATTTTCAATCAATTGAATCAAGACCATACCTATCATCTGCAGAAGTTTACTTTGATTTAGCCGAAGCTGCATTACGTGGCTGGGAAGGTGCCGGAAATGCCGGAGAAAACTACGAAGCCGGTGTACGTGCTTCATTCGCCGAATGGGGAGCCGGTGGTGTTGATGCCTATCTGGCAGATGCAACAAGCACTCCAATCGACTACAACGACGCTGCTTATGCAGGCGATGTAAACGACTTTGTTTCACGCTCAACCGTTACTGTTGCCTGGGATAAAGCTGCAACAAACGAAGAAAAACTGGAAAAAATTATTACTCAAAAATGGATCGCAGGATTTACAAATCCGAACGAACCCTGGGCTGATTTCCGTAGAACAGGCTATCCAAAGTTACCTTTAGTTTATCAGAATGATAGTAATGACGACTGGGGAGTAATACCTGCTGATGAATGGATTAAACGTATGCCATTCTATGAACAAGAAAGATCAAACAATCCGGAAGCTGTTGCTGCTGCTGTTGCCACAATGAAAGGAGATGATTTGATTAGTACCCGCCTTTGGTGGGATACAGGAGAACCAAATTTCTAGACCTTTCGCATAGACTAGTTTTAGATTACGGGTGAAGCAACCGGCAATGCCGGTTTGCTTTTCCCGTTTTATTGATTATTATTGCATACCTATTTCAACAAAATGAACCGAATTCTTATTGTAGCAAATGCTTTTTTTGCACTCTTTTTATCCTCGTGCTCTCAGCCACCAAAACCGGAAGATTTTTCAGCCTATGTCGATCCGTATATTGGCAGCGATTACCATGGACATGTTTTTGTAGGAGCAAACGTTCCTTTTGGAGCCGTTCAGCTTGGGCCGAATAATGCCCAGGAAACCTGGGACTGGTGCTCGGGCTATCATTATTCCGATTCGGTACTGATAGGTTTTGCACATACACATTTAAGCGGAACTGGTATTGGCGATCTTGGAGATTTGCTTTTTATGCCCGTTTCCGATGAATTCAATTACGCGGAAACTTCAAACGAAGCTTACCCCTGGAGTGCACTTTATACGCACGATGATGAAGAAGTTAGCGCCGGTTATTACTCCATCAATATCAAAAAATACGATATTCAGGTTGAATTAACAGCCACCGAACGTGTCGGTTTTCAGAAATACAATTTTAATTCTCCGGGCAATTCAAAAGTTATTATCGACCTGGCCTACGGCACTGGATGGGACAACCTCACCAAAGCCGATCTTCAGCAGGAAGACGAACACAGCATTCGTGGTTTACGTTATTCAACAGGATGGGCAAAAGACCAAAAAGTTTACTTCCACACCGAATTTTCAAAAGCGATTAAATCGCTGCAACTATTACGCCAAAACGACAAAGGAATTAATACCGTAGAACTTGAATTTGAAGGCAACGGTGAATTACTCGTTAAAACGGCGATCTCACCGGTTAGTGCCGATGGCGCTAAAAATAACCTGAACGCCGAATTGGCCCAATGGGATTTTGAAGCGACAAAAAAACAGGCCCGCGCAAAATGGAATACCGAACTGGGCAAAATAAAAATTGAAAGTAACGATACATCAAATAAAACAACATTTTACACCGCTTTGTACCACACCATGATAGCACCATCGTTATTAGACGATGCCAACGGCGATTACCGCGGTGCAGATGGTAAAAATTATACTAATCCGGGTTACGATACGTACACCACTTTCTCGTTGTGGGATACGTACCGGGCAGCGCATCCGCTGTTTACACTGGTTCACCAGGACCGTGTAGACGATATTGTAAACACACTCCTTGCCATTTACGACCAACAGGGCAAACTTCCGGTGTGGCACCTGCACGGCAACGAAACCAACACGATGGTGGGCAACCACGCCATTCCCGTAATTGCTGATGCACTGCTGAAAGGATACACCGGTTTTGATGCCGAAAAAGCTTTTGAGGCTGTTAAATCCACCATGCTGATGGACGAGCGCGGCCTTAACTTTATTAAAGAAAAAGGTTATATACCGGCTGACTCAACTGTTGAATCGGTTGCAATGGCACTTGAATATGCCATTGACGACTGGTGTGTGGCAGCGATGGCTAAAAAACTGGGAAAAACAGACGACTTCGAATTGTTTGCCAAACGAGCAAAATACTACGAGAACTATTTTAATAAAGAAACCGGTTTTATGCGCGGACGAATGGCTGATGGCAGCTGGCGTACACCTTTTAATCCTGTACATTCGGAGCACCGTGCCGACGATTATTGCGAAGGAAATGCCTGGCAGTACACCTGGTTAGTTCCGCAAGATATTAATGGTTTGATTGATCTTTTCGGCAGTGACACTGCTTTCTCCGAAAAACTGGATGAGCTTTTTACTACCGAAGAAACATTAAACGAAGGAGCATCAAACGACATCTCGGGGCTAATTGGCATGTATGCCCACGGTAACGAGCCGGGGCATCACGTTCCGTACATGTACGCTTTTGCAGGCCAGCAATGGAAAACCGCCGAACGCGTGAATTTTATTATGACCGAAATGTACACCGACCAACCCGACGGACTTTGCGGAAACGAAGATTGTGGACAAATGTCGGCATGGTACGTATTCTCTTCAATGGGATTTTATCCGGTTAATCCGGCCAATGGTGTTTATGTTTTTGGCAGTCCATTGTTTGAATCGGCTACCATTGTTTTACCGGGCGACAAAAGCTTTCAGATAAAAGCTAAGGATCTGAACAAAACGAATATCTATATCCATTCCGTTACGCTAAACGGCGAGCCTTATACAAAAAGCTACATCTCACATACTGATGTGGTTAAAGGTGGTATTCTGGAATTTACGATGGCCGCAAAACCAAATAAAGATTTTGGACAGGCTTCTGAAAACCGCCCGAAATCGGGATACGAATAACAGGATTGCCCAAAATAATTATATTTTTGCGCCTGATTTATACCTATACAACAACTTAATAAACTCACTACCATGAAGTATTTTTTATTGTATTGTCTTGGCGCAATTCTATTTAGCTGTACTGCAAAAGTCAGTACTCAATCACCAACTACGCCCACAAAGCTGGTGGCTTTGGTAAATCCATTAATGGGAACCGATTCGGAATTCAAACTATCGAACGGAAACACCTACCCTGCCATTGCTCGTCCGTGGGGAATGAATTTCTGGACACCGCAAACCGGACGCATGGGAGACGGCTGGGGCTACACCTACGATTCGTACAAAATTCAGGGATTTAAGCAAACCCACCAGCCAAGCCCGTGGATTAACGATTACGCGGCGTTTTCGCTGATGCCGGTTACCGGAGAGCTTAAATTTAAAGGCGCTGATCGTGCATCGTGGTTTTCGCACAAAGCCGAAGTGGCCCAACCGCACTACTACAAAGTGTACCTGGCCGATTACGATATAACCACCGAGTTTACGCCAACCGACCGCGCAGTGTCGTTCCGTTTTACATTTCCAGAGAACGATGAATCTTATATCCTTTTGGATGCTTTCGATGGCGGATCGATGGTAAAGATCATTCCCGAAGAACGCAAAATTATTGGTTACTGCCAGAACAATCACGGCGGTGTACCTGCGAATTTCAAAAATTATTTTGTGGCCGTTTTTGATAAGGATTTTGAAGTGGTAAAAACCTGGAGAGACGAAACCCTGCAAGAATCTGCTGAAGCTGAAAGTTTCCATGTAGGTGGTATCGTTGGTTTCAAAACCAAAAAAGGTGAAGAAGTGAATGTAAAACTGGCCTCATCTTTTATCAGTGCCGAACAAGCTGAGTTGAACCTGAGTAGAGAAATTGGCGACAAATCGTTCGAAGCAATTAAAGCAGAAGGCGAGCAAATCTGGGAAAAAGAACTGGGCCGAATTAAAATAGAAGGCGGCAGCGAAGCCGAACAAAAAACCTTTTACTCGTGCCTGTACCGCACGTTGCTTTTCCCTCGTAAATTTTACGAGTTTGATGCCGACAACAATATTGTACACTACAGTCCGTACAACGGCGAAGTTTTACCGGGCTACATGTTTACCGACAATGGTTTCTGGGACACGTTCCGTGCAGTATTCCCGTTCTTTACTCTCATGTATCCTGACCTGAACAGCCAGATTATGGAAGGGCTTGTAAATACTTACAAAGAAAGTGGCTGGCTGCCGGAATGGGCAAGTCCGGGTCACCGTGGATGTATGATCGGTTCGAATTCTGCATCGTTAATTGCCGATTCGTACCTGAAAGGAATTCGCGGGTACGACATTGAAACGTTGTACGAAGCCATGATAAAAAATACCAAAGGCCACATGGAAACTGTTGAGTCAGTTGGCCGTTTTGGAGCAGAATATTACAACAAGCTAGGCTATGTGCCGTACAATGTTGGAATTAACGAAAACACTGCCCGTACACTGGAATATGCGTATGCCGATTATTGTATATGGAAACTGGCTGAAGAGCTTGGCAAACCACAGGAAGAAATTGACCTGTATAAACAACGTGCCCGTAATTTCCACAATGTTTTTGATCAGGGAAGCAAACTGATGCGCGGCAAAAACGAAGATGGTACCTTCCAGTCGCCATTTAGCCCGTACAAATGGGGTGATGCTTTTACCGAAGGAAACAGCTGGCACTACACATGGAGCGTTTTCCAGGACATTGAAGGGCTGAAAGAACTGATGGGCGGAAACGATGAGTTTGTAGCTATGCTCGACTCAGTATTTGTTGTTCCACCGATTTTCGACGATTCTTATTATGGTGGGACCATTCACGAAATTCGTGAAATGCAGATTGCAGGAATGGGAAATTACGCCCATGGAAACCAGCCAATTCAGCACATGATTTACCTGTACAATTATTCCGATCAGCCATGGAAAACACAGGCGCATGTTCGCGAAGTGCTGACAAAATTGTACTCGTACCAACCTGATGGTTATTGTGGTGATGAAGACAACGGCCAGACTTCAGCATGGTATGTTTTCAGTTCAATGGGATTCTATCCTGTTTGTCCGGGAACCGACGAGTATGTTCTCGGATCTCCATTGTTCAACAAAATCACCGTTACATTGGAAAACGGAAATGAATTTGTGATCGATGCCACAAACAATTCAAAGGAAAACGTTTATGTAAACGATGTCGTTTTGAACGGCGAATCGTACAATAAAAACTTCCTGAAACATGCCACCATCCAAAATGGCGGAGAGATTGTTTTTGATATGGCAAGTCAGCCAAACAAAACACGAGGTACGGAAACAAGCAGCTTCCCCTATTCTATGACTTTTGATGATAACTAAATAAAACGAAGCAGGGATTAACACGGGAAAAACATGGCTATTGTTATAATCAAATGAATTATCCGGTTAAAACTAACACAGACTGGATACATTAGCGTTATAAGATTGGCATTTTGAATGTCCGTAATCAATCATAACCAGTACGTTACCCTGAACTTGTTTCAGTGTCTTCTTTCAAATAACTGATTCTCAGACACGAAAGATACTAAAACAAGTTCAGCATGACGTGCTAACACTAAATATGACATAAAACGGATATTCATGATTGGCGTTAACCAAACGTCTTTACATTATGACTTTTATCACAATATGCTATTATTTAGTTCGGCATTTTTTCAAAGTGATCCAAAATATTCTACTTTTAACTCACTTTTCCAAAATCAATAGCTTTAAAATCATGAAAAACGCATACTCTTTTTGTTTTTTCCTTTTAATGGTGCTATTCTCAACTCAGTTTGCAGCTGAAGCACAAAATACCAAAACCACATTCAGTTATACACTTTCAATACCCAATCCGGCATCCGAATCGTACCAGGTTGAAATGGATATAAATGGTTTACAAAAAGAATCACTGGTGCTAAAAATGCCCAAATGGATGCCGGGTTATTACCAAATAATGGATTATGCAAAAGATGTACATGCGATTACGGCAAAAAACGAAAATGGTGAAGAACTCTCCGTAAAACAACTAAATAAAAATACATGGAAAGTAACTTCTTCTTCTGCCAAAAAAGTTGTTGTAAATTACACAGTGGAAGCCAAACGTGCATTTGTGGCTGTAAGCAAAGTTGATGAAGAGCACGCTTATATTGCGCCTTGCAACACCTATTTGTATGTTGACGGGATGCTGAATAATGCCGTTGAAGTTAAAGTTGATTTGCCTGCCGAATGGAAAGATATTGCCACCGGGCTCAATCCTGCAAATAGTACAGATAATAAATTCACTGCCGAAGACTTCGATTTTTTATACGACTGTCCGCTTTTAATCGGGAACCTGGAAGAACTTCCTTCATTTGAGGTACAAGGCATAAAACACCGTTTTATTGGTTACAAAGTAGGCGAATTCGATAAAGCTGCTTTTATTGCAAAATTGCAAAAATCGGTAGAAGCCGCGGTGGAATTAATGGGCGATATTCCTTACAAACACTATACTTTTCTGGCTATTGGCCCCGGAATGGGCGGCATTGAGCACCTGAACAGTACCACTATTAGTTTTGATGGAAACCACCTGCGGTCGCACGAAGCAGAAAACAGCGTGCTGGCATTTATTACCCACGAGTATTTTCACCACTACAACGTAAAAAGGATCAGGCCCGTAGAACTCGGCCCGTTTGACTACGATAAAGAAAACCGCACTACACTGTTATGGGTAAGCGAAGGGTTAACTGTATATTACGAATACATAGTTATGAAAGAAGCAGGTTTATTAAACGATAATGAATTTCTTCAATATTATGCGCATGTAATTACTGCCTCAGAAAACGACCCGGGGAAAGAATACCAGTCGTTAACTGAATCGAGCTACCGCACCTGGGATGAGGGGCCATTTGGGGTACGCGGTGGAAAAGATACTGCCATCACCTATTACGAAAAAGGGCCGGTTGTGGGTTTGTTGCTCGATTTTGCCATTCGCCATAACAGTGGCAACCAACAATCGCTCGACGATGTGATGCGCTACCTGTATAACCATTATTATAAAGAACTGGGCCGTGGTTTTACCGATGCCGAAGTGCAACAAGCCTGCGAAACAGCAGCCGGCACCAATCTCGACGAGGTATTTGAATACATGACAACTACCCAGCCGCTGGATTACAAAAAATACCTAGCCTATGCAGGATTAAAACTGGAAGAGCAGAAAGATGAGGAAGGAAGGCCCCTGTATCAACTGATACAATTAAAAAATCCTGACAAAAAGCAAGAGGACATTCTTCAATCGTGGCTGCGGAATAAGTAACAAGCAGCCGGCTTTTAAATTCGTGTAATCCGGGGAAAAAAATCAGCATTACAACTTGGTGCGAACAAAAATTTACTCCGATTTCTGTGCAAGGTATTTACCAATAATAACACCGATAACAACCACTCCGTAGAAATACCCCACCAGTCCAAATAGTAATGCCGCTTTCTGCGCAATATCACTGGCCGGAGTAATATCGCCATAACCAATAGATAAAATGGTGATAAAACTAAAGTACAACAGGTCGGATACAGCTCCTATGCCTTCTGCAATATTATTAAACGATCCGGCCTGTGCATATTCTACAATAGAAAAAATAAAACCACCAATAAGCCCAAGGATAATAAAACCACAAAGCGCAGCTGCAATCATACCGGGATTCACTTCTTTCGAAAATAAAACCTGGCGGTACACCTGCACCGAAAGCAAGGCAAAATAAATAATGTAAGTAGAATAAAAGACCAGTCGTGTATTAGGCACCTCAAAAAACGAATTGGCAACCTCTAGTAAAACAAGCAACACAATCACCGTAAAAAAAAAGATTTTCTTTCTGATCCGGTTATGAAACACCATCAAACTGGCCACCACGTTCTGGATAACAAGATACGGGAACAGATCTATGTCGGCCACAATAACCAGGTCGCCAAACAAAAGAATAAAAAAACTTACCAATAAAATCTCGTAACGATGCCGGTATAAAAAATCCAAAAACCTGTTTTTATGTATGGTATCCATGGTGCCGTGTGTATTGTTTTTCCAGTTGATTGAACAATATACAAAATTAGCCCTTAACGTTTAAATTGATAAACGAAAAATAAGCTCTTGCAAAAAACCTTGTGCTGCTATTTGCGTTTTAATGTTAGGAACAATAAACTAAACGATTATGCAAAGTAACGCAGTAGGCTGGTTTGAAATTCCGGTTAGCGACATGAACCGGGCCATAAAATTTTACGAAACAGTATTGGATGTAAAACTCGCACGCAACCAAATGGGACCGCTTGATATGGCATGGTTCCCGATGACAGATGAAAGTTACGGTTCCACCGGATCGCTGGTTTGCCACCCCGATTTTTATAAACCGTCTGCCGAAGGTGTTGTTATTTATTTTACAGCACGCTCGGGCGACCTAAAAAACGAACTTTCACGCGTTGAAGAAGCCGGAGGCAAAGTACTGCAACCCAAAACAAAGATTTCAGACGAATATGGTTTTATGGCATTGCTTATCGACAGCGAAGGCAATCGGATAGCCTTGCATTCAAGGGGATAGCAGATTAATTCGCATTATTCATCACAAATAGCAAAATAGTTTAATGCGACAAAGTTTCGTACCCATTTTGACACTCAAAAATGGACTCAACTAAGTCGGAATTAACCCAGAAAAACATTACTATTGCTAAAATCAAATGAATTATCCGTGTTAAAAGTTTAAAAGAATCTTCGGCATTCAAACTTCTATCTTATTTGAATTTTTAAGACTTGTTTAGTGGCATCGGTTACTTTAAAACGGTTATCGAGTCGCTGCCCAATTATCCAAACAATTTTTTTACCGCTACACAACAACCAGGTGTTTTCCTTTTCGTGCAGTGGCATTTTCTGGTCGATAAAAAAGTCACTTACCTTTTTAAAACCTGTCATACCCAGTGGTTGGAAATAATCGCCTTGCTGCCATTTGCGTATCAATAGCGGAAATTCTACTTTATCCAAATCGATGCAGGCGATATTTGCCTCTTTTATAATCTTAAAATCGTTGGCATCCAAACGTTCAATCGAAATATCGAAAGGGGTAAATAACTCCATATCGTTCTCTTCGATGTAGTAAACGCGATCTTCATCGTTTGTCAACTCCTGAATGAATAAGGCATCACGGTCTTTTACCAATCGGTGTGTTTTCGAGAAAAATTGTTTTCCCGAAAGCGTTTCAAGACCTTGATAAACAGCATCAACAACGCTTGCATTAAAACCATAGCCTGAAAGAATCTCCAATAAAACAGTTTTAGGATGTGGTGAGTTTTGCAAAGCAGAAATGGAAATTACCGACTGCTCTTTTTGCTCTGTCAGTACTTCCTGAATTTCTCCACCAATGGCATCCTCGTAAACATCATATGCAGCTTTCAAATTCTCCACACTGGCCATAAAATTCTTTTTGAAGGCCGGATTCAACTCTGAGAACATTGGCAAAATTTTATGACGAAGAAAATTACGCTGGTAAACAACCTCACTGTTAGTCGAGTCCTCGCGGTATGAAATGTAATTTCCGGTGGCATACTTTTCAATCTCCTCGCGACTTGCAAACAGCAGCGGACGAACCAGTTTTCCCTTTTTCTCCTTTATTCCTGTAAGGCCTCTAATCCCTGTTTTCCGCGACAGGTTCAAAAAGAAAGTCTCAATGAGATCGTCCTGATGATGCGCCGTAACAATGTAGTCGTATTCATTCTCCCTGCGGATGCGTTCGAAAAACTCATATCGCAACTCGCGCGCAGCCATTTCAATGGAAATACCTTTTAATGATGCGTACTCTTTTGTATCGAAAGTTTCGAAATGTGCCGGAGTCCCGTGTTGTTCCACCTGCTCGTGCACAAAAGCCTCGTCGCCATCTGATTCGGCACCTCGTAACCTGAAATTACAATGGGCAATTCCATACTCGAACCCCGAGCGCTCGAATAAATGTAGCAGCACCATACTGTCGATCCCGCCACTGACCGCCAGCAATACTTTTTGCTCCGGCTTAATCAGCTGCTTTTCGTTAATGTTGGTAATGAATTGATCGAACATGAACTGCTTGTTATCTTTCCCTTCTACCGAAGGTTCACTTTTTTAATGGACATAAAATTATAGAGACAAAACATAAAAACTGTCATTTCGACGAAGAATGAGGAGAAATCTCTTCCGAAACGAATAGATTTCTCAGTCGTTCCTTCTTCGAAATGACAAGAGTCTACTTTTTCACTTTCCCTACCGCCTGAGCAATATTCAAAATCACTTCAACCGACTTCAGCATTGAAGGAATTGGGACGAACTCAAAAGGTCCGTGGAAATTATGCCCACCAGCAAAGATATTCGGGCAAGGTAATCCTTCATATGAAAGTCGTGCACCGTCGGTACCACCACGAATAGCCTTAATTTTTGGTTCCACACCGGCATCAATCATTGCCTTCTCTGCAATATCAATTATGTATTTTACCGGCTCCACTTTCTCGCGCATGTTGTAGTACTGATCTTCCATTTCCAATTCTACAATATCTTTATCGTATTCAGAATTAATCAAATTAACGACGTCGGTTAACAGGCGTTTTTTATCCTCGAATTTGGTTTTGTCGTGGTCGCGGATGATATATTGCAGTTCCGCTTCTTCAACACCTCCGTTCATCGAAAGCAGGTGGAAAAAACCTTCGTACTTTTCGGTATGCTCCGGACGCTGTGTTGGCGGTAACATGGCAACTAATTTGTGCGCCACCAAAAGAGCGTTAATCATTTTGGCCTTCGCCGAACCGGGATGTACACTAAGCCCTTTAACTTTTATTGTGGCAGCAGCGGCGTTAAAGTTTTCATATTCCAGCTCTCCAATCTCTCCGCCATCAAGTGTAAAAGCAAAGTCAGCACCAAATTTCTTCACATCAAAATAGTCGGTTCCTTTACCGATTTCTTCGTCGGGAGTGAAAGCAATTCGGATTTTGCCGTGCTTTAAATCCGGTAAATTTAACAATTGCTCTGCAGCAGATACGATCTCTGCAACTCCTGCTTTATCATCAGCTCCCAAAAGAGTAGTTCCGTCGGCAGTAATGATATCTTGTCCTTTGTACTTTAATATCTCCGGGAACTGTTTTGGATCGATACAAACATTGTTTTTCAGATAAACCGAACAACCATCGTAATTCTCCAGAATCTGCGGTTCTACACTTTCTCCCGAAAAATCGGGGCTGGTATCAACATGCGAAATAAAACCAACCACCGAACTGTCGTTAACACCATTAGCCGGAATAGTTGCTGTTACATAACCGTATTTGTCCATTTCCACTTCGCTTAACCCAATTTCTTTCAACTCCTCAACCAGTTTTTTCATAAAAACCAGCTGGCGGTCGGTACTTGGGTAAGTTTTACTTTTTGGATCGGAAGTGGTGTGTTGTTTTGCGTAATTAATAAATCGTTCTACTACTCTTTCCATTCTCTTATATGACTTTTTAATATTCTAATTTCAACATGACCTGCAAATTTATATTTTTTGCACAGGATAAAAACTGACAAAGCTTTCAAATTGACATCTAGTGTCAAGCATCCAGTAATTCAGGGATGTCATCTTTCTTTACGCTGAAAATAAAGATGACATCCTTTTTTCTCACAGCAACAAGCATCCAGTATCCGACATCCAATATCAAGCATCTAGTATCCAGGCTCTTCTATACGTCATCCGAATTAAAGGTAAATCCCAAACGTTTGCCGGTTACCATTTTCGAATGACTCATTTTTTGCCGCATCTGATCAACAGTGGCCACCTTAACCTGGTCGTAAACCGGCATCAACAAATCAAATTCAATACTGTACTGGATAGCCGTTTCAACTATCTGACGAATAAATCCGGGAGAGATCGTATCGATGGCAAAATCTTTCACAACTTCGTCTGACTGTCGTTTCCCTTCAACGAAAAAGTGTTTGTCTTTGTTTATAAAAATGCGCGCCACCAGGTATCCAAGGTCGTTAACACGGTTATACTTAAACGAGTCAGCCAGAAAATTATAAATATTAATAACCCCGCAATACGAGCGCAGTGAATCTTCCTCAATATATTTTGTTTTCCATACCGGGTGTTTATCGTCGAACTCGAAAACATTGGAATGCATACTAAATAACAGCAGATCGCCGCCTACTTTAAACTCCACCTCAAAAGGCCCCCTGTCGTGGTAATGTGGCAAAGCAACTTCCGGCACCTTACTTTTTACCGCTTTCAAATAATCTTTTTCAAGCTGATTCAGTACCTTTTTCAAGATGGTAAAAGTTTGCCGGGTATTCTCGTAAACCGTCTGCTTTACCGTTGATTTAATAACCAGTGCTTCAAGAAACGAAGCCCGCACTTCTTTTTCTGCCATAGCATACAAATATTAACTTTTAAATGTACACAATTACTGAAAAAAAAGAAAGCAGCCCGGTTGAGCTGCTTTTATATTTTTCTTGTCATTTCGACGAACTTGAGAGGAGAAATCTTTTTCAATGTAGCAGATTTCTCATTGCATTCGAAATGACATTAATATGCCAATGCAAATAGCACCCTGCGTTTTGAAGGTTTGCCCGAGTAAATACAAACGCCTTCTTCTTCCTCGTATTCCAGTGGCATACAACGAATAGTTGCTTTGGTTTCGTTTTTAATGGCTTCCTCGGTTTCAGGAGTGCCATCCCAGTGTGCTGAAATAAATCCGCCTTTAGTGTTCAGCACTTCTTTAAACTCGTCCCAGGTATCCACTTTTCGGGTATTTTCGGCCCTGAAATCGTACGCTTTCTGGAAAATATTTTGCTGAATATCTTCCAAAAGCTTTTCTACGTACTCGTCGATATTGTCAAGCGAAGTAACTTCTTTTGTCAGGTTGTCACGACGGGCAACTTCCACTGTTCCGTTTTCCAAATCACGTGGTCCCATTGCCAAACGCACAGGAACACCTTTTAATTCGTACTCTGCAAATTTCCATCCCGGTTTACGCGTATCGCGATCGTCGAATTTCACTGAAATGCCTTTTGCTTTAAGTTTGGCGATAATCTCATCCACTTTTTCAGTGATAGCTGCCAACTGTTCCTCTTTTCGGTAAATTGGTACAATTACCACCTGGAAAGGTGCCAGTCTTGGAGGCAGTACCAAGCCATTATCATCAGAGTGAGCCATAATAAGTGCTCCCATCAAACGGGTTGAAACTCCCCATGATGTTGCCCAAACGTAATCTTCTTTGCCTTCTTTAGTCGCAAAAGTTACATCAAAAGCTTTGGCAAAGTTCTGACCAAGGAAATGTGAAGTTCCCGACTGCAATGCTTTTCCATCTTGCATCAGTGCTTCTATAGAATACGTCTCCAAAGCACCGGCAAACCGCTCGTTGGCCGATTTTAACCCTTTTATAACCGGAACGGCCATAAAGTTCTCGGCAAAATTAGCATATACATTAATGATCTTTTCAGTCTCTTCAATCGCCTCAGCTTTTGTTGCGTGGGCTGTGTGACCTTCCTGCCACAAAAATTCGGCAGTACGCAAAAACAAACGGGTACGCATTTCCCAACGCACTACGTTTGCCCACTGATTACACAGAATTGGCAGGTCGCGGTACGATTGAATCCAGTTTTTATATGTATTCCAGATTATGGTTTCAGATGTCGGTCGTACAATCAGTTCCTCTTCCAGTTTGGCATCCGGGTCAACAACCACTCCGCCATTCTCCTCATCGTTCTTTAAACGATAGTGAGTAACTACTGCACACTCTTTTGCAAAGCCTTCAACGTGATCGGCTTCTTTACTAAAAAAAGATTTTGGGATAAAAAGCGGGAAGTACGCATTAACGTGTCCGGTCTCTTTAAACATACGGTCAAGCTCGGCCTGCATATTCTCCCAAATGGCGTAGCCATAAGGCTTTATCACCATACATCCCCTAACTGCTGAATTCTCAGCAAGGTCTGCTTTAATTACCAAATCCTGGTACCATTGTGAATAATTCTCGCTACGCGAGGTCAATTCTTTCGCCATAATCTAATATTTGGTATAGATTTTGTTTTTACATTATAAATTTTGAGCTTACAAAGAAAGTAATTATTATTGACATTAAATAAACGGAGGATACCTTATGAAATCAAGATTAACATTTTTAGGATTACTGGCTATCATTCTTGGAGCCTGTACGACGGGAGGATATGTGTCTGGTACTTATTCCGACGACATCTATTTCAATCCGGGTGAAGTTCCTCCTCCAATTGCAGTTGAAGAGGTTGTTGCACAAGAACCGGTTGAGAAATCGGCGAACACCATGATCATTAGCAATATTGAGAAAAATGATGATGGTAGCAACACCATGAACAATTACATATTTGAAGGTTCGGAAGAAGATGCCGATGTGTTACGCTACAACATGGACCAAATGGACATGGAAGCCAGCGACACGACTGTATATTACAACGACGATGAAATGAAATACGTAATAAACAACTATTACGATGGCGACGAACTGGACTACGCATACCGTATCCGTCGTTTCCACCGTCCGTATTTCTACGATCCGTTTTACTGGGACAGCTGGAGTTATTACGATCCATTTTACTACGATCCTTATTATTACTCATCATGGTACTACCCTTCATGGTCACTTAGCTGGTCGCTTGGCTGGGGAGGATTCTATTCCGGCTGGGGCTGGGGTTGGAATTACCCCTATTATGGCTGGGGATATGGATATTACCCACCTTATTACGGAGGTGGTTGGTATGGTGGAGGTTGGTACGGCGGCGGCTGGTATGGCGGCGGCGGATACTATCCTGGTAACGGAAGAGGTTATACTTATGGCCAACGCCGTTCGACAGGGACAAATGTTTACCGTGGTGATGCAGCCCGCAGATCATCATCGGCTGCTGCAGTATCGGCCAGTAACAACCGACGCGGAACAAGTACTGTAAATAAATCGGGAACTACCACCAGAACCAGAACAGCAACCGACAGATCGGCAACAAATAACGCAAGAGTTTTAACCGAACAAAGAAGAACAACGAGTGCAACAACTCGTCCGGCAACAAATACATCAAAATCGGCTACATCACGTACACAAAGCTACACTCGTCCGGGTTCGGCAACAACAACCCGAACTTATACACGACCTAGCAGTACCGCACGTACTAACTATACAAAACCACGAGTAGTTACTTCAAACAATAATAACCGGTCTAGTTCAAGTTATACATCACCTAAATCGACATCAACTTACAACAAATCGTACCGTTCAACTTCTACCTACAATCGTAGTTCAAGTAGTGGAAGTTCTTCACGATCATACCGTGCACCTTCTTCTACCAAATCGAGCAGCACCTACCGTAGCAGTAGTCCTTCACGGAGTAGCGGCAGCAGCTACCGTAGCAGTGGAGGTAGCAGTGTAAGAAGCAGCGGAGGTAGCGTACGAAGCAGTGGTGGATCTTCAGGTGGCTCAAGAAGTTCCGGTGGATCATCACGCGGTGGTGGAAGAAGATAGTATTAAAGAACATTAACGACAAAAACTATTTGCCATGAAAAAATATTTTAGCATACTCTTACTTGCCCTATTTATGCCCTATTTTATGCAGGCACAAGATTTGCTCGATGCACTTCGTTATTCCAATATTCAGGTTTCGGGAACAGCGCGTGCCGGAGCGATGGGTAATGCATTTGGAGCACTCGGTGGCGATTTTACCTCTATTAGTATAAACCCTGCCGGTTTGGGAGTTTACCGGTCTTCGGAATTAACCGTTACACCAAAATTTACATACGGCAAAATGGAAGGTAACTACATGAATACTTTGATGGAAGATACCAAGTACAACTTTGCGTTAAATAATTTAAGTTATGTAACAGTTATTCCAACAGCCTCACGCAGCGATGTTGGTTTGATCAGCGTTAATCTTGGAATTGGCTATAACCGCCTGAAAGATTTTAACAGCAACTGGCTAATGGGGACGTCTGGAGTGACAAGCTCAATTTTAGATTCATGGATAGAAAACGCCAATGGAGAAAATCCATATGTTGATCCCAGTACATTTGAATTTTATGATGATCTGGCCATTGCCCAATATGGTGGTACAGATTTAATATATAAAGAAGAAAATTCAGATATCTGGCAAAGTGATATTCAAAGAAATCCTTATGATCAGAACATCGAAAATGATCCGGTGGCACAACGCAAAAGCATTTCGCGAACAGGGTCGATAGATGAATATAACTTTGCAGTTGGTTTAAACTTTAACCACAAAGTTTATTTAGGTGCAACACTGGGCGTTACTGATATTTATTACCGCGAATCGAGCACTTACGAAGAATGGGATGATCAGAATATAATCCCAAATTTTGAAAGTTTACAATTTGACGAATACCTGAGAACAACAGGAACAGGATACAATTTCAAACTTGGGGTAATCTATAAACCTATAAACGAAGTGCGTTTGGGAGCATCAATCCACACACCTACATTCTACGACCTGCACGATTTTTACCATACCGAAATGTATGCAACAATTAATTATACTGACGGAACGCAAAACCAAGAGGCATTATCGCGTTTAAGCAATTTCGATTATCGTTTGCACACACCGTTTCGTGCAACATTTAGCGGTGCTTTTGTTATTGCCAAAAAGGGTTTAATAAGCATTGATTATGAATATGTTGATTATACTTCTGCCAAACTAAGAGATGGTAATTTTATTGATGCCAACCAGGAAATTAAGGATGTATTAAAATCAGTTGGGAACATTCGTGTTGGAGGAGAATTGCGCGCTACAAATAATTTGAGCTTGCGTGCCGGTTACGAATATTATCCAAGTGCATATAAATCAGCTTCGTTAGGAAACGAACAATTTAAATCGAACGATAAATTAAGTATTTACTCTGCTGGTTTAGGTTATCGTTTTGGCAGTTTTACTTTCGATTTGGCCTACCGCCTGACTGATATGGAGGAATATGAACTTCCATACAGTGCTCCTGTTTCAGGTATTTACCCTGTACCTCAAGCAGCTAAATTTGATGGTTTAACTCACGATGTAATGTTTACAATGGGATTTAAATTCTAGTAGAAAAAAGATATTTACAGAAAGACACATTCCTTTTGGTTTGTGTCTTTTTTTATGCATTTATGCGAAGCATCGATGGACTTCTGATATTCATTGAGAGGCTTCTGATGCCCATAGCGTTATCTCTGATGCATTGAGGGGTATTATTGAGACATAATAAAAGGAGACTGTAATACTTTTGCTATTGTATTGAGTATCTATGCATTTAGCAGCGTTATAAATGCTTCTTTAAAACTTAAACTTACCGGCAGCTTTACATTTCCCATGTTTACGCGGTTCCCCTCCAAATAAACCACTTTAGCAATTGAAACCACATATGATTTATGAATGCGGCCAAATCGGCCTTTCGGTAACCGGGCAATAAAATCTTTAAATCTGCCATGTACCATCAACGATTGGGTTTCGGTAACAAAACGTACATAATCGCCCTGCGCTTCCAGGTAAATTATTTCGTCGAAATTAATCCTGTAATCTTTTTTATTGACACGAACCATTAAATGTTGCCCGGTGCTCTCTTCGCGGAAGGAATAACGTTCGAGTGCACGGTTTACAGCCGTTCGGAACCGTTCGAAAGAAACCGGTTTGAGCAGGTAATCCACCGCATCAACCTCAAAACCTTCCAGCGCAAATTCGGGATAAGCCGTTACCAAAATAAACAGCGGAGGTTCTTTTAAACTTTTCACAAAACCAATTCCGCTTAATTTGGGCATGTTTATATCTAAAAAAAGCAGGTCGATACTTTTCTGTTTTAACAACTGACCGGCTTCTAAAGCATCGTTGCAAACTCCGAACAGCTCCAACTCCGGACAGGCCTCTACAAAATCGCGAATCACATCCTGCGACAAAGGCTCATCGTCAACAATAATACAGTTTAAAGTTTTTGTTTTGGCCATGCGTTGCTAATTCAATTGCACCTGTAAAAGTACTTTAAATCTTACTTCGTTATCCGAAATCGTCAGCTTGTGTTGATTGGGGTAGATCATTTCCAGTCGCTTTTTTACGTTTTCTATTCCAATACCATGGTATTTGGCAGAGAGCGGATCGTTTGCTTGTCCTTTACTGTTCTCAACCTCGAAATTTAAAACCTTCCCAAACACTTCCACTTTGATGTTTACGAATGCATCATTTGCACCACCTTTCATACCGTGTTTAAAGCTGTTCTCTACAAAAGGAAGAAATAACAAGGGAGCAATCTTTTTCCCTTGTATCTCGCCAACGATAGTGAAAACAATTTGGCTTTTCCCCGACCGAAGATTCTGCATATCGATATAATTCTGCAGCATTTCCACTTCCTTTTCCAATGCAATAAAATCTGCATCCGATTCATAAATAATATGACGCATTAGATCACTTAGCTGCACGATTTTTTCAGGCACTTCTTTCGACTCTTTTCGGGCCATGCTGTAAATGCTGTTCAACGAATTGAAAAGAAAATGTGGATTTATCTGCGATTTTAAAGCTTTTAGTTCCGCCTGCGATTTTTCTTTTTCCAGTTCCTCGGCACGGAACCATCCCCTTGCCAGATGCAATAAACTGGAAATAAACAGGTAAATGGCAAAAAACAGCGAAATATCCCAAAAGCTGTAGTAGGCAATAAAATAATATCCTTTGAAAATATAATCGATCAGGCTGTCGAACAAAAGCAGGTAAAAACCTGAGCCCAAAGCAGCAGCAGCAATTACAGCGGCAGCGTAACTAAAATAACTGCCACGCTCCCAAAGAAGCGGGAAAAGCAGTTTTAAATTCAGATAAACAATACATACAATGGGCAAATGAAAAACAGTAGTGTAAATGAGATCGATCTG
Source organism: uncultured Draconibacterium sp. (assembly GCF_963677575.1). Classification (NCBI taxonomy): domain Bacteria; kingdom Pseudomonadati; phylum Bacteroidota; class Bacteroidia; order Marinilabiliales; family Prolixibacteraceae; genus Draconibacterium; species uncultured Draconibacterium sp. The sequence continues at coordinate 5,316,287 of NZ_OY782038.1, read as the reverse complement.
TTTAACTTCGGCCGACACTTTTAACACGTTCATTAAAATTAAAAACGATAAACACCAAAACAGGATATGTTGTAATACCCTGTTTTTAATGAATTGCCCTAGTGTAAATTTTATGTAGCTGTTCATTTTTTTCGAAATAACTCTACGTCTAATCCATCTTCAAAAGCTTCTTCCGAATCGACATATTTACTCACAAATTTCTGTAATTCTTTAGGTTTGGCGGTGAGCAAAATATAGTCACCGTTATCCTCATGATGAATCCTGATCTTGTTTTCCTTAATCAAATCCTCCAACCAGTCCGGATCGAACCAACGGATTTCGAGTTTATCTTCAGACACAATTAATTTGGCAAATGTATGTACCGGAACCAAATGCAAATCGGCTAGGGTAATGTTGTCTTTATCGCCATAATCTTCGGTATAAAAATCAAGGAAATACTCGTCGGCCAACTTAATTACGTGCACTTCAAATTTCGATTCTTTCACTACTCCATCCTCGCTTGACGTAAGAGTAAGTACATATCCTTTTTTGTCGCGTATTCCATCGTTTTTATTACCAAGAAACGGATGGGTAAATTTCCAGGTATCATTATCTCCATTAAGAACAATATCCGGGTTTTCGGCCTCAAACCATTCGCCCAACAGCAAATCGTTTTCAAACAAATCTGTTTCGGTATACAAAGGATAAAACGAGTAAACAACACATCCCGATAACAGAAGTGTAATTGTTGCAATGAGTAGAAAATTACGTGTTTTCATTATTCATGTTTTTTAATTTCTACTCAAATTTACAGGACTTAGGTTGCCCAAAAGAATTTTTTCGTTGAGATGCGGCTTTTTATCGTTGAGATAAATGAAGCTCGAAGCTCGGAGTACGAAGACAACAGAAAGTCGCAGCCTCGGCGGCACCATATTCACACAATTACGAAATAACGATTAAAACAAGTAATTTAACCCGATATAAATACCGGAATCACCATCTCGTTCATCGGTTGCCATACCGTAATCGCAACGAACGACAAAATTTTCATTCATGGCAGCGCGCAGCCCCAAACCGAATGAATAGTGCATCGCTTCGGCATCGCTATCAAAATAGTCATCCGGATTATAAGCTTCATACGAATCTAATTCCACATAATAGTCAGGTCTTTCAAAATCAATTTTATCGGTTACCCGTCCAAAATCAGCAAAGGCGTTTAATCCCATATAGAAGTTATTGTTCATAAACTGAAAGCGGGCGAATTTCCAGCGGGCCTCAACATTTCCTAAAAATACCGCATCGCCAACAACCCGGTTTCGTAATATTCCGCGTAATGAATTGGCACCTCCCAAACCTTCAGATGTTGCACTTTTCATTCTCGAAGTAATCATCTGTGTTTGATAGTAAAAAGGAACATTCCCGGTAAGTGTTGTCTGATATCCCAAGCGGTAGGCAAAAGAAAGATCGTTGGGAATGATGGTGAAATACTGCCGGTGAATAAGAGTTAATTTGGTAAAACTATGCTCTCCGCCCAAAAACTCGGGAGATCCCAATAAAACAGCTTCGGTCCACATTCCTTTCATCGGGTTGGGTTCATTATCACGGGTATCGTAAACAATACCAGCTTTTACTGTTGGAACAAAACCACCGTTGGCATCTTCATCCGAAATAATTCCCCATTCCCGGTATTTCTCATACAATCCCGGTGCCTCGCTATGTGGAGGCAACAGATCTTCATCGTCTTTATTTTTATTCAACTTGTCAATATCAACGTAGTCGAGTTTAAAATTAAGCAGGTTAAAACCAGCGATCCAATCAATTTTTTCGCCGGCCAGGTCTCCGCGCAGATCAACTTTAAAACGAAATAATTTCCGGTCGTATTTATAAAACATTCGGGTTCTGTAGTCTGCCGTTTCATCGTCGTACCAGTCTTTATTTACAACAGCATCATAACCATTAAATCCGTAAAAATCATAAGCGCGGTCGCTCAGGTAACTAATATCAAGAGATGTCTTAAGTCCTGAAATCAATTGATCCGAATCGTAGTTAAAACGGTTAATTCCGCTTCCTTTAGTAAATCGCGATACCTCAAGATAAATACTATGATCGTACTTGGGGTAGCGGCTGCCATCGCCATAATGATAAAGATTTACCAAACCACCGTACTGAAATCCAAGGTCGGTATCGAAAGTTACGGCCGGCAATGCCCCAAAATTCCAACCTTGTTTGGTTACACTTTCCTGCGCCCCCGACAATAAACAAGCGGTTAAAAATGTGCATAAAAACAGAAAACGTTTCATGTTAATTGATTTTAGTTAGACTAAGAAAGTAATTCAAGTAAAACATATTTTTGATTTGGTACCGAAATACGTTGTCGAATATAAGTAAAAATAGAATGATTTTATAATCGCTCCCGCTTTCTAATCATTCTTCTTGTCTTTTGTCATTATTTTATTTTCTTTTACAGTACTTTACTAATTTTTTAAAAACTCATAAATCAAGTCGCAATCAATATGAAAACAAATCGCAGGGATTTTTTTAAAGTAACCGGTACAGTTGGAGCCGGAATTGCCGCCGGAGGACTAACTTCATGCAGTCAGCCACAAGCCGAGCCATCGGCCATGCAATTCATAAAAGATGCTGCCGTAAACAACAATCCGCAGCAGTTTAATATGTGTGGTTATGCTGCACCGAAACTCGACAAAGTTCGGATTGGTTTTGTGGGTATTGGCGACCGCGGATCGGGTGCAGTACAACGTATGACCTTTATTGATGGTGTTGAAATTGTAGCCTTTTGCGATATCCGCCAGGCCGCTGTTGATGGCGCTCAGAAAATACTTAGCGATGCGGGGTTACCAAAAGCCAAAGAATTTATTGGCGACGAACACGAGTTTAAAAAATTATGCGACAGTGGTTTATGTGACCTGGTTTATACTGCCACTCCATGGGAATGGCACGTACCTGTTGGACTGGCCGCCATGGAAAGTGGCGCACATGCAGCGCTTGAAGTTTCGGCAGCAAAAACTATGGACGAATGCTGGCAAATGGTGGAAACTTCGGAGCGCACCAAGAAACATTGTGTAATCCTTGAAAACTGCTGTTACGACTTTTTTGAATTACTAACGTTGAATATGGTTCGCCAGGGTGTATTTGGCGATTTGATTCATGGAGAAGGCGCTTATATTCACAATTTGGACTACTGGCATTTTAATAAGCCGCAAGATGAAAAAATGATCGACGGCGCCTACACTAAAATGTGGCGTTTATACGAAAATCAGCGTCAGGCAAATGTGTATCCAACACATGGACTGGGACCTATTTGCCAGGCGCTGAACATCAACCGTGGCGATAAAATGGATTACCTGACCGCGATGATTTCTGACGATTTTACGCTGAAAAAACGCATTGAAGAAAAAGCCAAGGAAGATCCGTTCTTCAAAAAGTTTGTTGGAATGGACATGCGCGGCAACATGGACATGCAAATGATACGTACCAACAAAGGTCGCACTATTCTTATCCAACACGATGTTTCTTCGCCACGTCCCTACTCTCGTATTCATATGCTGAGCGGAACTAATTGTTTTGCACAAAAATGGCCACTGCAACACATTGCTTTTGGACACGAAGTAGTTGACGAGGCAGGTATGGAAGAACTGCGCGAAAAATACGAACCTGAAATTGTAAAACGTGTTGGCGAAATGGCCAAACAAGTTGGAGGACACGGCGGAATGGACTTTATTATGGACTGGCGCCTGATTGATTGCCTGCGCAACGGACTGCCTGTTGATATGGATGTATACGATGCCGCAGCATGGAGTTCGATTACACCGCTAAGCGAGTGGTCGATCGCCAACGGATCAGCACCTATTGAAGTGCCCGATTTTACGCGTGGTGCCTGGAAAACCAATAAGCCTTTAGAGCTAACCTTAGCTAGTGGCGGAACGACCAAAGTCAGGAACCTGACAAATGCCGACGCTGAAGGGCAACTGGATATCTAAAAAAGAAACTAAAATACATTTGAAAGGGCAGTAATCACTGCCCTTTCTTTTTTACTCACTCTATTACCCCGAGTAATACCATTTCCCCAATAAAAATGCCCCTTTTTGCTTTATGCTTCAAAATAAAATTCATTAATAACGCTGCTATTGCTGGATTTTCTTTTTCGCCTAAAACAAAAATCATTCATTTTTCTTATGAAGTTGTCAAAAGTTAACTGTTGAAAAGAAAGAATGATATTTCAATATTGAGACACAACATTTTATATCATTCTTTCAAAAAATCGTGTTGAGTAAAAGTATAATAAAAAAGAGATTTGTCCCTACTTAAAATTTGGGAATTCAAAGAATAATGCAAAAGTAAGAGATTATCAGGTGCTTGAAGCAATACTATATCGATTAAAAACAGGGTGTCAATGGAGGCAATTACCTATGAAACAATTCTTCCGTTGCAAATACAACTGGCAAAGTGTGTATTTCCACTATCAAAAATGGTGCAAGGACGGAAGCTGGGATGAGATGTGGCAAAACATCCTGAACAAATACAAACACTTGCTGGACTTGTCAAGTATCCAGCTCGATGGTACACATACTCCAACTAAACGTGGAGGAGAAGCAGTTGCCTATCAGGGGAGGAAAAAAGCAAAAACAAGTAATATGCTGATTTTAACGGACAGCCAAGGCATCCCTCTAACTTGTAGCGACCCTATTGACGGGAACCACAATGATGCATACAACCTGGTTCCAACGGCAAAGAAAATGATTGCCGTTCTGGAAAACTCAGGGATACACACCGATGGATTGTTCTTAAATGCTGACTCTGGCTTCGATACAGGAGAGTTCCGCCGTTATTGTTCGGAAACAAAAATTATTGGCAATATTGATCAAAACAAACGCAATGGGATAAATCGTGAATACTTATTCGACGACTTACTGTATAAATGCAGATTTGTTGTGGAACGCACTAACGCATGGCTTGATGCATTTAAAGCAATCTTAGTACGGTTTGAAACAAATGCTATACATTGGAAAGCACTGAATTTAATAGCATTTACCGTGATTTTACTGCGGAAACTTTAAACAACTTCTATGTGTAAATTAACACGTAAAATGGTATAATAGAATTAGATGCTTTTCTGCATTGTTTTATTGCTTTAATCTACCTGTCTTGCCGGTATTAAATGAACCGCCGATCCAATCACCGGCGGTTCGCTAATCAAACGCTTTATCTATGATAAAAATCTAACCTTTGTTTTATACCAGACAACCACGGACAGAAATACCCTTAATCGTAGAACGAAAAAAACCGCCGTTCAAATAAATGAACGACGGTTTAACCTAACCAAACTAATTAACCGGTTGCGAAAACAGTCTCGTTACTGTTTTGCCCACCATAATTTTGTGTCTTGTACATCAGGTCCCTGAGCAGCAACTGCAGTACTATAATTAGCACCATTAGTATTAATTACACTGTTACCATAACGTAAACGCTGTGGGTAATTTCCGTTAATATCACCAAGTCCATAAATAGTTCCGTCTTCAACACCGGCCGCCAAATTGGCTGGGTATCCCATATCGCGAACGATCGACCACGCTTCAAAACCATCGGTATAAGCAGCAATCCAACGTTGAGTTGCAATTTTCTCCAGTTTTTCATCGTTGGTTCCGGTCAATATTGCCATCTCTTCGTTAGCTAAATACGTATCAATATCGGCGTCGCTAATCTCCCACAATTTCATAGCCTGACGAATACCTTCCTGGTATAAATCCTGAGCATTTCCTGCACCTAATCCCCAAACGGCAGCTTCTGCTTGAAGGAATGCAGACTCAGCTGATGACATAATCAACTCAGGGCGAATAGCTCCGTTATTTTTGCTATTGATTATTACTTCTGCAGGTTTCGAGAAGAAGTTGTAACGGGCAAACGACATCATTCTGCTATTCAGGCGTTCTGGTTGCCCCACATAATACATATTTTCAGGCATGGTAACTTCAACGCTACCGTCTTCAAGAGTAGTTGTTGTGTAATCAACACCGGCCTCGTCAAGAATACCCAGAATAAATTCAACACGCATATCGAAATTCTCAACTTCAGCTCCTTCTGTTGGTTTCTCAAGTGTTTGAGTTCCGCCAACAGCAGGTTGTGCATAAGCCGCTAAACGAGGGTCGTTGTTATCACGTAACAAATCAACCATGGTTTTACTTACTGTCCAGTCAGAACCGGCACCAAAGCCATACCAAACATCACCATAACAAGCGCTGGTCCATTGCGAAATCTCTTCGTCTTTTTCCATTAATATGTTATCAGCATCACCGTTAAGCAAATCGGCGTTTAATGCTGAAGCAATTGCACTTTCTGCAAAACCGGCACCTGCAGCACTATAAGCACGCATACCAATACGAAGTTTTAAGGTATTTGCCAAACGTTTCCACTGTTGCAGGTCGCCACCACAATATACATCGTTATCGGCAACATCGTCAACTGCAACACCGGTAGCTGTAGCATCGCCAATAGTTGCCATAGCTGCATCTAAATCGGCAATAATTCCCTGGTAAATTACGCTTTGTTCATCAAACTTCGGAAGCACAATATCCGGGTTCGAAGCTTCGGTGTATGGTACCATTCCGAATACATCAGTAAACATCTGGAAATATAAACCTTTAATGATCTGACCGATAGCATACATTTTATCATTTTCGAATTCGCCGCCAGCTTCGGTTAAACGCATAAAGTTATCGAGGTCTCCAATATAAGGCGATAACCAATCCCAAACTGCATCGGTGTACCCACTATTGTATTTATAACCCAGTTCGCCCGACCACCAGCTGCTGCTGTGCCCGAAACAAACCTGACCTGAATAACGGTCGGCATGGATTAGATGTGCACGCCAGTATGGATATCGATCGGGTGCATACAATTTATACTGAGGAGTAGTTAAAAAGTATTTCGCACTCACCTCATCAACCGTAAATGAATCCGGTTTTGTATTGATTTCATTGAAATCATCGGTACAATTGCTCAGCAAAAATACCGCTATAAACATTACGAATATTTTTAATATATTTTTCATTTTGCTGGCCCTCCTTAAAATTTAATGTTTACGTTAAATCCGATACTTCTTGCAGTAGGTAAGTTGTACGACAAAATACCCTGTCCGTTGTTACCTGTTCCCAGGCTTGATTCCGGATCAACGTGATCAATGTCTTTATAAATAAAGAACAAGTTACGTCCTACCAAACCAATTGTAGCACCTTGAATAAAGGTATCTCTGATTAACGATTGTGGAACATTGTACGACAATACCAATTCGCGCAAACGAACGTTTGTCTGATCGAACATATACTCTGAAGCTATTCCTGCAACCGATGACCAGTAATCCTGTGCACTGATAGTAGTGGTATTGGGCACATAAATTGGATTTTCGTCTTCGTCGTAACCATCAAGAATTACACCTTCAACAAGTACACCTTCTTCACGATACTCAAGTGTTTCTTCCACAACACCACTGCTTACCAGTGCAGCGTTGGTTTCAGAATACAGTTTTCCACCAATACGTGCGTCAACCAATACGCGCAACGACAAGTTCTTATAAGTAAAGGTGTTTGTAAAACCAGCATTCCAATCGGGTTGCGAATTACCCAGATAAACCAAATCGGTTGAAGCCTGCGGACGGCCATTGGCATCTACTACAATTTGGCCAGCATCGTTGGTTCTCCAAGTTGTACCGTATAAATCGCCATATCCTCCACCTACTGTAGCTTGTAAACGCACGTTACCCGTGTTACTTGAATTAAATACGTAACTGTCTAGATCTTCAGTTAACTCTACCAGTTTGTTGTTGTTTTTAGCAAAGTTGAAACTTGTTTCCCAGCTAAAGTTATCTGTTTTAACAGGAATACCTCCTACCAATAATTCAACACCTTTGTTAGTTGTTTCACCAATGTTCTCCAAGAAATAAGAATATCCTGTTGATGAAGGAACCGGTACATTGAAAATCTGGTCGGTAGTTTTAATGCTATACCAAGAGAAATCGAAGAACATACGATTATTCAACATACTAGCTTCCATCCCAACTTCAAACGAAGCAATATTTTCGGGCAATAACTCCTCGTTTGGTTTTGTAGATGGACGAGATAACTGTGTTAATCCCAAATAACCATCGCTGGCCAGGTTGTAGTATGGATACAACTGATAAGGGCTGGTGTCGTTACCAACATTGGCCCAGCTCGAACGAACTTTCAATAAGTTAAATACTTCTGCATCCGGATCGATAAAATCGTTCAACAATAACGAACCTGTTATCGATGGATAAAAATACGAGCGGTTGTCTTGTGGTAATGTCGACGACCAGTCGTTACGGCCAGTAACATCCAGGTAAGCAAAATCGCGGTACGATAACGATGCCTGAAAATACAATGAATTAACAGTATGTTCCGTTAGCGGCGTATAAGTTGGTCGTTGTGTTATCGAGTTGGCAACAGTTGCACGCGTTGGAATTTTAAAGTTCTCACCAAAAATGCTTTGGTATTCATACGTACGGTACGAGTGGTTTCCACCGGCATTAACAGCCAAATTTAAATCATCTGTAAGATCTTTGTTAAACATTAGCAGGAAATCGGCATTGGTTTCCGATACACGGGTATTACTAAATGTTAACTGCCCGGTTGTATAATAGTGGTGACCCGGCTGGTAAATTGTTTCCGATTTAATCTGAGTTACATCGGTACCCACACGAGCAAAAGCCGATAACCACGGAGTAAACTCGTAAGTTAATTTTCCAAAACCAAGAACACGCTCTCTGCGATTCATTTTTACATCATGATACACCATCCAGTATGGGTTGGCTCCCAACACTCCGTAAGAAATAGAATTCAGCGACTCTTCAGGATTCTGATATGTTTTAAGGTCTTCGATATCAACACTTCGTGGCATATCGTAAACAGAAGCCAAAATACCTTCCGATCCCTGATTAGCAGCATTTTCAATTTCCTGCCAGAAATAAGTTGCCTTAGCATCCAGTGTTAATTTATCGTTCAAATCAACCACACCACGCAGGTTAAAGTTATGGCTTCTTAAATCTGAATTCGGGATCATCGACTCCGTTTGGTTATTAGTGTACGAAAAACGAATAGAGTGATTTTCGCCTGCACCGGCAATTGCAACAGAATTAATATATTTCGCACCTGTACGGAAGAAATCCTCTACGTTATTAGGATAAGCTACATATGGTCTTTCTTCTCCGGTGTAATACATTTGGCTGCTGCCATCAAGACGTTGTCCCCACGAACCTGTTGAGTTTTTCAGATCTTCAACATTACCAGGCACGTTACCCTGGCTACCCTGACCGTACTCGTTCTGATAGTCGGGCAACAACATTGGGTTATCAAAAGTAATGTTCGAGTTTACAGAGATTCCCAAACCTTTACCTTTTGTACCTTTTTTAGTGGTAATTAAAAGTACACCGTTACCTGCACGCGAACCATACAAGGCTGCCGCGTTTGGTCCTTTCAGTACTGAGATTGACTCAATATCGTCAGGGTTGATATCGGTAATACCACCACCTGTTACAGTACTGTTATAAACACTACCACCACTGTTTGAGCCGGTAGCATCGATTGGTACACCATCAACCACAATTAATGGCTGGTTGTTACCGGTAATCGAGTTGTTACCCCTGATGATTACACGCGAGCCGCTACCCGGGCTACCTGATCCCTGAGTTACAACTACACCGGCTACCTTACCTACCAACGAGTTTGCCGGGTTATGGTCTTTAACAACAGAAATGTCGTCGCCACCAACTTCGGTCACCGCATAACCCAACGATTTCTTTTCTTTCGAAATACCTAAAGCTGTAACAACAACTTCTTCCAAACCAATTTGGTTCTCTTGCATTGTTACATCAATTGTTGAGCGTCCGTTAACCTCTTCGCTAACGTTTTTCATTCCCACAAAAGAAAATAAGATTGTTGCATCGTCGGCAACAGAAATGGTATAAACACCGTCGATATCGGTGATGGTTCCATTCGATGTTCCCGATTCAACTACTGAGACTCCGGGAATCCCGAGACCGTCATCGCCGGTAACTGTTCCCGTCACCGTTTGTTGCGCGTAAGCACTACCTAGTAATGCAAAGCACATTCCTAAAATCAAAAAAATCTTTCGCATAGATTTTGAATTTAAATGAACTAGAAATAGATTAATACTTGAATTATTTATACATATCACTGAATAGTTTTTGAAACAGTTTTGCTGTCATTCCCAATAAACCTGATTGTTCCCAGTTTTCGGAAATGACAATTTCAATATTGCCGGATATTTGCTCCAAACAGTGCTGATTAATTGCTTGCTGAATAGGTGTAAGAATGTATTGGTTGGCGCGCGATACAATTCCTCCTATAACAATTATATCAGGATTTAATAACTGAATGGTATTTGATAGTGCTTTACCCAAAGCCTGACCGATTTCGCTTAAAAGTGTTATGGCCAGTTCGTCGCCGAGTTTTGCTGCCTCGATAACATCTTCGGGTTGTAGTTCTTCTATTTTATATTGAAAACGGTTGGTAAGCTGCGATATTTTCCCTGCTGAAATGGCATCTTTAGCACGCTGAATCAGCACACTTGCCGAAACCACAGTCTCTAAACAACCTCGTTTACCGCAAATACACAAATCACCGTCTTCTTCAAACTTGGTGTGCGACAATTCTCCGGCAAAACCGGTGGCACCGTTATACAATTTTCCACCAAGAATAAGCCCGATACCCAACCCCCAGTTCCAGTTTATAATAACGGCATCGTTATGGTCTTTTGCGGCGCCAAAAATAAACTCGCCGTAAGCTTCCATTCGCGCATCGTTGTTTATGTAAACCATCTTGCCGAATTTCATGCTTAAACGATCGGCAACATTTCGGTACGCTTCTTTTTTAATGGTGTAGTTTACTCCATTTATCGAATCAACCAAACCGGGCATTGCCGTTCCAACAGCAAATACGCGGCTGTAATCGATGTTATTAACCTCCAGAATATGGCGTGCTTCGGCATACAGTTTATCCACCAGATCATCATCGTCAATCGATGTTTCAACAACGGTAATGGGCGCAACCAACTCGTTATGCGAATTATAAACGCCTATCTTTCCTTTAAAACGCCCTAACTCGCATGAAATAACAAAAATGCTGTCACGCTTTAATCCAAATAAAGTAGGGCGCCGTCCACCTTTCGACTCACCACTTCCTCTAACTTCAACCAGCTCCCTCTCTCCAAGATCTTTTAATAATGAAATTGCAGTAGGTAAACTCACACCAATTTGTTTGGAAAGAAATGTTGCTGAAAGTGTGTCGTTTTGATATAAAAGACTTAGAATCTTCTTTTTTCGGCGATAATTTTTTAAGGCATTACCGGTAAGCTTCTGACCTTTTATATTTTCAAGAAGGATCATTTTGGTATAGTATAGTTAATTAATTTGAATGCAATTTAAAGAATTTTTAAAATCAAAACCAAATGTTTGTTAATTTTTTTAATAAGTCAAATATGTTTCTAGAAATATTTGCATCTCTAGCGTCAATAAATAAAGTATTCAAGTATCTTTTACAATAAGACACCACTGTTATCAGTATTCCTCAATTTTGTTTAACGAAAATTAACAGTATGATTTAAAAACTTTAAATCAGAAAATTCTTACTTTCAAAAAAACTTAATCATCTGCTGAAATAAAAAAGGGGGAACAGTGAAGTTAAAGGCGCTTATAATAACTATTTTTATACTGTTGGCACTGTTAATGAGTGCGACAGCTAGCGCACAAATTCCACAGATTGATACCTCGAAAGTCATCCAAACACCCAACCTACAGCAAGAACACTTTTACGACAGTTTGGAGAATCGGGCCAACCGCCGAAAACTTACCGGCTGGCTTTACGATGCTATAATTACTCCTCCTCGCCCTTACGTCGACAAAAAGGCGCTGGCACTCGATTATTTTAAAGAATACGAAGGAAAGATTATTGCCGAAATAAAAATTAACGCTCTTGATGTTTTTGGGCCAACCTGCGCCGACACCACAAAAAAAGCCGACCACTGGGCTGAGCGGGCTGCCAATAAAATCCATACAAAATCGAACCTGAAAACCATTCGCAAATTGTTGCTTTTTAAAATTGGCGACATGCTAAAGCCTGAGCTGATGTACGAAAACGAAAGGATTATCAGGGACTTGCCTTATATAAAAGACATACGGATTTATGTGGAGCAAGACCCCATCTATCCGGGGCTGGTTAATGTTTTGGTTTTAACAAAAGACCGGTTTTCATTTGGAGTTTCAGGAGGTGTAAATGGCACCAGTTCGGGCGATCTTGAAATATACAACCGGAACATTTTTGGAGTCGGTCACGAAGTTTCGGTAAAGTTTGTAGGCCACGTTGAAAAGGAACCCTATCTGGGTGTTGAAACTTATTACAATATAAAAAACATTGGCGGAAGGTTTCTCGACGTTCGTTTGGGGTATTTAAATACTTACCGGCGCGAAGGTTTTGTAACTGAGGTTATCAAACCTTTCTTAACACAAAATATTAAATGGGGTTATGGAGGTTATTCGGCACGCATGTACCGCACCGACCGAATTACGAATAACGACCCGGTAAAAGTGGAAGAGCCGATGGATCTTTCGGTAAATTACCTTTGGGGCGGACATAGTTTTAACATCAGCCCACGGCACGAAAATATAACAGAGCTGGTTTTATCGGGCGGTATTAATAACTGGAACTATTTTGAAGATCCGGCAGTGGAACCCGAGAATAGTCACTTTTTTGCTAACCACACGCTGTATATGGCGAGCCTTACCATTTCGCAACGTCGTTACATTCAGGACCAGTTGATTTACAGCTACGGAATTACCGAGGATATTCCCGAAGGTTTTAAAAACGAATTTATTTATGGTTACGATGCCAATGAGTTTGGCGACCGGCACTACCTGCATTTTTTAACATCGAATGGGAATTTGTTGCTAAGCCGCCGTGGCTACCTGTTTACAACCGCGGGAATTGGGGGTTATTTACAAGATGGCCGCTTTGCAGAAGGAATGATTCAGGGTGATGTAAACTTTATTTCGAAGCTGCATACTGCCGGTAAAAAGCGCGTTCGTACCTTCGTAGATCTGAATTATACTTTAGGAATTCGACGTTTTGATATTGAACATTTAACACTGGGAGACCGTGACCATATTCGTGGTTTCGACAGCGACATCGCAATTGGCAAACAGCGTTTAAACCTAAAGCTGGAGCACGTTGTATTCCTGCCGGCGCAATTTTATAAATTCAACATGGCCATTTTTGGGTTTGCCGACTTTGGTGTTATTGGCACGAACCGCGAGCTTATTTTTAAACAGGATTATTACAGCGGCATTGGTATTGGCATTCGTTTACACAACGAAAACCTTGTTTTCGAAACCTTCCGCTTACGTTTGGCGTTCTATCCTTTCCATCCTGATGATATGAGCTTTGTTGGCTTTGCACTAGACGAACAATCGAAACAACGGTTTATTTCGTTCGAACCTACCGAGCCTGAGCCAATGCGCTTTGAATAGAATCAGCATTCGAACCTGACTAATTCATAAATTTTCGTGATGAGAATGAAAAATATACAGAGAAAAGGAAAGCACAGGATTTTCAGGGCGCAGGAATAGTAAACTATTTTCAGGTCTGAGAATCTGAGCATTTTCTTTTATCACAATAGTTTTCATTCAGAATAGAATAATTTATGAATTAATCAGGCTAAAACTGGAAGTAAATAAACGGTTGCATATCGGCCGATATCGACTGATAAACGATTATAACCACAACAGCAGAGATTCCTGCTTTTACCCACATTGGCGAAGCGATAAACCAGTTCTTTGCACGGTCTTTCAAATCATAGCTCAGCCAATGCGTAACAAAACCAAACAGCATCATTAAGAATACCCATTTGTACGCTACGAGCACCTCCGGGATCATCGCCAGATTAAGATCTGTTCCAATTTGGTGCAGCATTCCGCGCACGACATCCATCGATTCGGAGCGGAAAAATACACGTGTAAAGGTGATAAAAGTAAATGTTATCCCAATCTTCCAGATATTTACCAGCCAGTTACTGCGCTTCTCCCACGGGCTAATTTTTCGCCAGAATTTATAGATTACCAGGCCAACACCATTCAAGCCTCCCCAAATTATAAATTGCCATGAGGCACCATGCCAAAGTCCACCGAGCAACATGGTCAGCATCAGGTTGATATTAGTATTAATATGTCGCTTTACATTAGGGAAGAAATGGGCCAGCAAACCAAATAGCAGTACAAGTGCTGCAAATATTGGAACCAGGATCAATTTTCCTGCCAAAAGAACAACGATTGCCAGAATCACTCCAAGACTGATATAACTAAACACCGAGCCTTCACGGTTTCCGCCAATGGGGATGTACAAATAATCTTTTAGCCACGACGAAAGCGACATGTGCCAGCGTTTCCAGAACTCGGCAACACTTTTTGCCTTATAGGGCGAATTAAAGTTCTGTGGCAAACGATAGCCCATTAACAGGGCAACACCAATGGCAATATCCGTATATCCCGAAAAATCGACATAAACCTGCAGCGAGTACCCAAACAGTGCCATCAGATTTTCGAACCCGGTGTGGGTAATCGGGTCTGAGAAAACACGGTCGACAAAGTTTACAGCTATATAATCGCCAATAAATATCTTTTTGATCAATCCCTTCAGAATGATAAATATGGCCCAGCCAAATTCTTCTTTCGAAAGACGGTAATCTTCATAAATCTGCTTTACAAATCCCGATGCACGAACAATTGGTCCGGCAACCAGCTGAGGGAAAAACGACACATAAAAACCAAAATCGATTAGGTTATTCACGGGTTTGGTTTCGCCACGGTACACATCAACCGAATAACTTATGGTTTGAAAGGTAAAGAACGATATACCCACCGGTAGTAAAATTTGGTTCACTTCGAAATGAGTTCCGGTTGCTTCGTTGGCCCACAGTGCCAGATGATTGATTACATTCAGATCGGTGCCCAGCATTAAATTTATACTGTCGACAAAGAAGTAAGCATATTTAAAATAGGCCAGTAAAGTGAGGTTAATAACCACACTTACCGCAATCAGCAGTTTCCGCATCAACTCACTCTTCGATTTGTAAATTCCCTTACCAATAAAAAAGTCGGTGAGCGTGCTGAATAATAAAATGAAGAAAAAGAATCCGCTGGATTTGTAGTAGAAAAATAAACTTACAAGAAACAGATATCCCGCACGTACACTTCGGTTTTTGTTTTTGTAAACCAATGAATAACCAGCCAGTACAAAAGCAAAAAATGCCCAGAAAAAAAAACGTGTAAAAATCAGCGGAGCCGTTTTGTCGTACAGAAAAATATTCCGTAGCAGTTCTTTCAATTCTATTTGTTGTAGTAAATCCAATCAGTTCTAGTTTATTCTTCACAAAGTGAAGTTTTATTCGTTATTGTTACCCCCCGACATCCGCAGGTGTTTCTCTGAAACCACCGGCTCCTGTCGTCCCCCTACTTGTAGAGGGACAGTTGAGGCCAGCGACTCCGTTGTACGGAGTGTGGCCGAAACGGGGGGTACGGTTTGCCCATTATCTGTGAGCTCCTTTTTATTAAGAATGAAATTCTCAAAATCCTTCATCATTGCCCCGAAAAACAGGTCGGCGATCATTAAATAACCTTCGCGGGTAAAGTGAATTTTATCGCTTCGTGCCAGGCCGTTGTTTTGCCACAGTACTATGGAATTCAAACCGCCCATTACCGAAAACATATCCCAAACACCGGCATTGTATTTTTTAGCCATTTTAAACATGCTGTCCTGTACCTTTTCGCCATTTTTATTCACATACCGGCGATACAGGTAACTGTCGTTGTTTGTAGTGAACACAATTAATGCATTTGGCGCAGCAGCTTTTATTTTATCTATAAGTTGTCCATAATGATCTTCAAAGCGAGCTTGCGAAAAACGGCGTCCGTAAGCATCGTTAATTCCCAGTCCCAGAATAACCAGATCAGGATTAAGCTCTGCCAGTTGTTCGGTAAAAAGCTGACAACGTAAAAATGCAGGAACGTGCGCTCCGTTTACTCCAATACTGTGGTACATCACACCATTTGGATTCGATTCGGTGGTCATTCCCAGCAACGTAAAATTACCCTGCGAATTGTATTCTTTTTCCAAGGTAATTTTCAGACTGTCGACCCACTGGTTAAGTTCAAAATCAACATAATTATCAGTTTTAACCTTGTTTTTCACCAAGGCAGGATCAACATTTACTGAATAATTCTTCGCTTTATTTTCATACCAGATTCTCAACTTATTAAAGCTGTAATCCAATTCATTTTCTTCTTCCAATAAAATAGTGAGCTCGGCTTTTGGCGAACTTGTAGTTGCCGACATACCGCCAACACCAAGAGTTCCGCTTTTCTTGCGCTCCACGTTCCTGAAACTTTTCCAGTATCCGTTGTAGCGAATGTAATATCCAAAAGGCGAATTGGTGCGCGAAATTCGATAAGGAAACATATAGCCCCAACCGGCATTCATTTCGCCGTTAAGCTGCTGAAAACGGTTGCGCATTTGTCCAGAAAACGAGCCTGCCTGAATATGTGAGCCACCAATTTGTACAATGTTTACACGTCCTTCGCCGGTAGTTACCAACTGTTCCAGCTTTGAATAAAAGCGGTTGGCATTTGTCCGGTCTCCGGGATAATGCATTTCGTTTCGGTCGTAACGAACGAAGTTGTATTGGTTAACGTGATAGAAATAGCTGTCTTGCTGAGCGTAAACTGAAGTAGATAGCAGCATGACGAAGCTAAGAAGTAGCAAAGACAAGCCTCGAACCTTTACCGATTGCACTAAGATTGATGCAGATTGATGGAGATTGAACAAAGATTGTTCTACTGAATCAAATAAGCTCTTGAAACTTGTAACTTGAAACTTGAAGCTTCGTTGAAACAGATTTCTCACTGCGTTCGAAATGACGCAGAACTCGAAACCCGAAGCTCGAAACTCGGTACTTCTTACTTTCTTCCCCATTACATCTCCTCCTCCAAATAATTGTTGTACTCCAGAATCAATGCATTGTAGAACATATTGGCAACCAATCGGGCTCCACGTGCCGAGAAATGCACATAATCGGGCCGTGCCAATTCGGGTTGAGCATTCACCCACGACGGCATACTGTTGTGACCTCCCATCGCTTCGTACATATCCCAATAAGCACAGTTATTTTCCAACGCTACCTGTTTGAGCATTTCCACCACCTGCGGTAAATGTTTGTAGGTAACATATTTGTCCTTTTTCTTTGTCGACATATCGCTTGGCCCAATTACCAGAATTGCCGCATCGGGACACAAGGAATTTATTCTTCGTATCTGACTGCCAAACCAGCGGCCATAACGTTCAATCGCTTTCTTATCTTTAATATATGGAATTACGTTTCCTCCAAACTGCAGAATAAAAAACTTTGGATTCAGATCATTGTACATCCTCAAACTCAGCTCATAATCGGCTTTTGTAAAGATGGTACCGGAACTACCGCGCAAGGCAATGTTATCCATGATAACTCCTTTTTTTGAGGCCAGTTCAATTCCGTACACATCGGGGCCATCGTAACCCGAGAATTTTAATGTGACACTGGTTGTTGAGTCGGGCAATTCACATTCAAGCACGGCGTACATGGTGTCCGCCACAAGCGTATCAATTAAAACCGTATCGCCACGAGCCATTAACTGAACGGCAACCGGACGTTTTGTATGCCCATAAAACAATCGCATATTTTCGTATTCGCGGGTACGTTTATATGAAATATCTGATTTCGAGACATTCATTTCTGCCTCGTAAATTATTGAATCTTTAAACGGAATTGTGTCGCTGGCCAAAGGTGCATAACGCGAGAAAGCTCCCATTACACCATATCGACTGTTCTCTACCGTTGAGTCTACCTTCCCGTAAATAGGGTAACGTTTCCAGTTGTCGGAGTTGACTTGATTGGCACTAAAAACATAATCATAAGGTTGCAAAGCCGGACGCAAACCAACTCCGGTTCCGCCAAATTTCACCTGAAATTTATTTCTCAGGAAAGCTGTAATACGGTCGCCTTCAATCTGGCTGTCGCCGTAATGCATAATTCGAACCAGCGAATCGTTTTTCAAATGATCAAAAAAGCGGTACAGGTTTTCTTTTCCGGCATCTGTAATTTCTATACGCCGCACCGATTGCACCAGCGTATCATAATCTGCCCGATGAATCACTTCAAGAATGGTATCTCCGGCAATGGTGTCCCGTTCAATATCCACCAGCGAATCGATCTCAAACTGTTGCGCTATAATCTCTGAAACGTCAGCATATTCCACATCATCGGCACCGAGCATTTCCGAAAAAGTTGGCATGTGAAATGTCATTTCACCTACCCCGAAACCATCGTCAGGCATCAGCCACATAGCGCCTGCTAACAATGCAATTACGCTCAAAGTAAATATTAATGTTTGTAGTGGTTTCATCTCATTATTATTAAAACCCTTCAGCGGTATTCGATGTAACTCGCTTACATTTTCGCTCCTCTATGTCAATATTTTTACGCGCTCGTTTCATTGAACGTAAATGATTAATTTCTGACCGATTTGAATTTTACGCGCATCGCTGATGCTGTTCCATTCCAATATTTTCTCGGGAGTTACGCCATCGTATTTTTGGGCGATTACATAAGGCGACTCGCCACTTTTTACAATGTGCTCAACTTTTCTCGATGACTCAGGAATTACAATCCCCGGTAAAGTTGCAGAAACAAAATCAGGAACAACAGTTTCCGGTTTCTCTTTTTTAGTCGTTTGTTGCTGAAGGCCACGATAATATTCTGCATTTTCATCATCGACAAAAATATCAAGCGTTTTACCCGCCTGAATTTTGCGTTCGTCGTAAATATTGTTCCAGTATTTTAAATCGGCTACACGCACATCGTAATCTTCAGCAATAAACCCCAGCACATCGCCCGATTTTATGGTGTATTTGATTTTCGTTTTTCCTTCAATTTCCAGGTCTTTTACCTTTTCTCCAACATACTGACGGTTGGGTGCCGGCGGGTATTCAATTTTTTGCGCCACCACTTCAAACAGCGTTGAGTCGACACCATTATAAATGGAGTCCTGCAAAAACAGAAAGTCTTGTTTCAATTTTTCAGGTAAGGTAATCGATGCCTGTTCCGGAATGATTGAGTATGGAAATTGTGGATTTAAAAAGCGAAGTTCATTCGCTGAAATCGGCAAAACTGCACTAATCTGATCAAAATGCGTTTGCAGGCGTACTTTTGCTTCTGCCGTTTTTTGCAGCTCCTGTTCAGGTATAAATTTATTCTGACTCAAAAATGCTGCTGTTGCCTGGTAGGCCGCAATAAAATCAGTCATTTCTTTCGGTGCTACTTCCAACAACTCGTTTACAGAACAATCATCACCTCCTGCGCGCCGACAAAGATTCTTAATTTTTGTCTTTCCGAAAACAAATGCCAGCATGGCTTTTTTCGGATGATCAAATACAGCTTCATTCTGCTTCAACTCCAGAACAGCGGCGTGAGTCGCTTTTGAAACATTCAGACGTTCATCAATAAGTTTATTGATCTGCAAACCATTTAACACCCCCTGAAAATGTGTCAGTTGCCATGCGCCGGCACGTTTAAACGAACTTTTGGCTTCCGAATTAAATGCTGAAAGTGTCGCAGGCAAATATTGTAAATCTTCGCCAAGACCTGCTTTGTCTAACTCGCTTTTTATTTCAGATTGATGGAAATAGAAACTTTTAATAAAAATTGCCTTATCGGGTGCAGGCAAATTATCTAAAACAGAAAAATAAGTCGCAAACGCATCCGGATTATGTGCATAATCTTTCGCGTCTTTTAGTTCCCGCTTCATTTCCTGACGATTTGCCAACTCCAGTTTCCCCGGAAAAAAAGCGGCATCGTTCCATGGATATTCAAAAACCTGCTGATGAATATTTTGTAGCAACCGTTGTTCGAAATCTTCGTCGTTAATACTGTCTTGCCCCCAATTTAAAAGGGGAACAAACAACAGCAAAACCACAAAAATTCCAATTAAAGAACCCGGCTTATTTTGTACTAATCGTTTCAAATACAATTCTGCAAAAATGTTACGCAAAAATATGATTTCCGATTAAACAGTCCACAATTATTAGGAAGGATTTATACAAAATTATCCAACCCCTACAGGGTTGTGAAACGAATACCGGTCCCCCTTACTACTATAAGCGAATCCGTACCGGATTCTTTTAGAGTAATTATGCCAAATAAATAATCAATTCAACAATCCGGTACGGGTTGGATGATCGATAAATTACGAAACTACATGATCACGCTCACGAATCTCTACCCGGCGAATTTTTCCGCTGATGGTTTTTGGCAACTCATCAACGAACTCAATTTGCCGCGGATATTTATACGGAGCGGTCACCTCTTTTACGTGATTTTGCAACTCTTTTACCAACTCATCGCTGGCACGCTTTTTATAATCGGGCGCCAAAACAACGGTAGCTTTCACAATCTGTCCACGAATTTCGTCGGGAACTCCGGTAATCGCACATTCCACTACAGCAGGGTGTGTCATCAACGCACTTTCCACCTCGAAAGGCCCGATTCGGTATCCCGAACTTTTAATCACATCGTCGGCACGCCCCACAAACCACAAATAACCATCCTCATCTTTCCAGGCTAAATCTCCGGTGTAATAAATTCCATCCGACATAGCTTCGTCAGTTAACTGTTGATTGCGGTAATAGCCGTCGAACAATCCTGCCGGATAATTTTTATCGATACGAATTACAATTTGTCCCTGCTCACCCGCTTCTGCGGATCTTCCTTCTGAAGTTAGCAGATCAATATCGTAGTGCGGACTTGGCAATCCCATCGAACCCGGCTTTGGTTCTACCCATGGTGAAGTAAATACCGACAAGGTTGTTTCACTTTGTCCGTACCCCTCGCGTAGTTTAATTCCTGTTAATTCATGAAACTTGTTGTAAACTTCCGGATTTAAAGCTTCGCCGGCAATCGTACACCATTCCAGTGCCGATAAATCGTATTTACTCATTTCCTCCCGGATCAGAAAACGGAAAATAGTTGGCGGTGCACAAAGCGAGGTAACCTGGTATTTTGAAAGCACTTCCAGAATATCGGAAGGCGTAAATTTCTCATGATCGTAAACAAAAACCGAAGCGCCAACAAGCCACTGTCCGTATAATTTTCCCCAAACGGCTTTTAGCCAGCCGGTGTCGGCAATGGTAAGGTGGAGACTGTCGTGATGAAGATTTTGCCAGTATTTAGCTGTTACAATGTGTGCTAGTGGATAAGCACTGTCGAGCACCACCATTTTCGGATCGCCCGTGGTTCCCGATGTAAAACTTACAATTATCGGATCATCATTTTTTGTAGGCTCAGCAGGACGTTGGAATGGCTCAGCATTTTCAATTCCTTTATGAAAATCTTCCCATCCTTCAGGAATAACCGGGCCAATAGACACCACTTTTTCTATGGATGGTGACTCGGGCAAAGCATCATTCACGTGAGTGGTGATCAGTTCATCACCATCGCAAATAATGGCTTTTATTGTGGCAGCATTGTTACGGTAAACAATATCTTTTTTCGTCAACAAATGAGTGGCTGGAATAATAACCGCGCCTATCTTATGCAAGGCAATAATGGTAAACCAAAACTCGGCACGACGTTTCAAAATGGCCATAACCATATCGCCTTTTCCAATTCCCAACGAGGATAAATAACCGGCAGTACGATCAGTTATTTCTTTCAATTCGCCAAAAGTAAAAGAACGGCTTTCGCCTTTATCGTTTGTCCAGAGCAAAGCCCTCTTGTTGGGTTCTTTCTCTGCCCAGCCGTCAACAACGTCGTAAGCAAAGTTGAAATCCTCCGGAATAATTAACTCGTAATTGGCTTTAAAATCCTCAAAGTCGGTAAAAGCAGTCTGTTTTAAGTATTTTTCAATCATGTTGCGTCAAAGTTTTATTATAGAATTACGGCCAAAAATTTTACCGTTTTCCCCTCCAATGCTTTCATTCCATGCGGAAGTGTAGCGTCAAAATAAAGGCTGTCTCCTTCGTTCAGTGTGAATTCGTGTCCTCCGACACTCAGCAGCATTTTGCCTTCCAAAACATAGTTCATTTCCTGTCCGTTGTGACTATTCAGATGAATTGGTTTTTCTTCAGCATCCGGCTCAATGGTTACAATAAACGGATCAGCTTTTCGTCCTGTAAACCCCGATGCCAGCGCCTGGTATTTATATGCCCGGGTACGTTCCATGGCAGTTCCCTGCCCTGCCCGGGTGAGATAGAACGATTTCATATGAGGCTCATCGCCAAACAGCAATGCCGTCAATTCAATGTTATATTTTTTCGAAATGTTTTCAAGAACACCAACCGGAATATCCGTTTTCCCGCTTTCGTATCCCTCGTATTCTTCGGCGGACACCCGGCAACTGGTTGCTATTTCGTCAACAGAAATATTGAGCATATCGCGTAAACCTCTTAGCCTCATGGCTATCTCTTTAATTTGTCCGTTCATAATGTTTAGTTCTATTGTTTAGTTTATATCATTTAGCAGAAGACAAAGTTATTGCTTTTTACGTCAGATTGTTCAATTTTTCGAATTACTGACATATTTAGTCGTAAATTTAAATATAAAGAAACGGATAAGCCTTAAAACCCTTTGATATTAGGTCTTCCATGCAACTTTTGGTGCATTATGCTGTTTTTCTTATTACCCTTTAAATAATGGAGATTCCAAAACAAGTTCGAAATGTCGCAACCAAAATGTAAGACATGACTTTTATCTATAAGTTCTCGAAGAAATACTGACTTACCTTCTCCATCAGGTGTATGCGGTCTTTTCCACGCACATTATGCGGATGAATAGGGTAAGCAAAAAAGTCGACCTGCTTGTTCTGTTTCACACATTCGCGCAAGAATTTCATACTGTGTTGCATTACAACCGTTTCGTCCTGCACCCCATGAATCAGCATCAGTTTTCCCTCCAGGTTCTCCACATAATTAGTCATGTTAGCATTTTTATATCCTTCCGGATTTTCCTGTGGCATATCCATGTAGCGCTCGCCGTACATCACTTCGTACATGCTCCAGTCAACCACCGGTCCACCGGCAACTGCCACTTTAAAAATCTCGGGATGCTTCAGCTTTAAGTTCAGCGTCATAAAACCACCGTAGCTCCACCCGTGAACGCCAATCCTATCGGCATCAACATAAGGCAATGAAAGTAAATATTCAATTCCCTGCATTTGGTCTTCGGTTTCCACCACGCCCAAATTTCGGTGAATAGCTGTCTCGAAAGCACGACCACGATTTAGAGTACCGCGGTTATCAAGCGTAAACGCAATGTAGCCCTGCGCCGCCATATAATATTGCCACCAGCGTGCCTGATTGTGCCAGCTTTTAGTTACCAGTTGCGAGTGCGGCCCGCCATAAACATATACGACAACCGGATATTTTTTCGCCGGATCAAAATCATTCGGTAGAATCAATCGCCCATGCAAGTCGTATTTTCCGTCCTTAGTTTTTAAGGTTGCCAGTTTGTTTTCGCCCAACTGGTAATCTTTTAGGGGATCTTCCGACTCAAAAATTGTTCGCGTGTCTTTTCCGTTTGCAGAGACTAAATTAATTTTTCCCGGCACTTCTTTGGCCGACCAGCGATCTAAAATATAACCAGCTTCCGGGCTTAAGTTTCCGCTATGTACACCTGTTTCTGATGAAAGTCGTTCTGTTTTTCCTGATTTTACATCTACCTTATAAATGTTGTTTTGCAATGGATCGTCAATTGTAGCCTCAATAAATAATGTCTTTTCTTTGGCATCGAAACCAAGCATATTGGTTACTTCCCATTCTCCTTTTGTAATCTGCGGAACCAGCTCACCATCGGTATTGTATTTGTATACATGAAACCATCCATCCTGGCGGCTCAGGTAATAAAATTCGTTCGGATTTACTTTCGAAAACTGAATGGGGAAAAGCGGCTCCACGTATGTATCCGACGATTCTTCAAAAAGAGTCTTCACCTTATCACCGGTTGCCACATCGTAACAATTCAATTGCATGTGGTTTTGTTCGCGGTTAAGTTCCGCCATATAAATGTATTTTTCATCGGGCGACCAGGCCACATTCGTAAGAAAATGATCGAGTGGTTCACCGGTTTTCAGGAAAGTTGTTTTTCCACTTTCCAAATTATAAACGCCCAGCGTTACATGGTGACTTGCCATTCCGGCCATCGGATATTTCACGGGCGTGTATTCAGCTTCGCGTGCCATAAAATCCACCAGCGGATAATCTTTTACCATACTTTCGTCTTTGCGGTAGAAAGCCACAAAATTTCCTTCGGGCGAATTAAAAATACCACCGGAAATACCAAACTCGTTGCGGTGTACGGTTTGTCCGTTTACAATTCCCTTGCCTCCATCGCTGGTTATTTGGTTTATTGTTCCGTCAGCCAGCCTTACAAATAAATCATCTCCTTGTGTGAAAGCCACAAATTGTCCTTCTTCAGAGAAATTCGCATTGCTTGCTTCTTCAGGGAGTTCAATCTGAAATTTCACTTCCTTTTGATCAATATCAATCATCCAATATTTTTTAGCGGATGAAATCAGTAGATCCGTTTTGCTGATCCAGCGATATGATGGAATGCGTTTTAAGTTTGCACCCGTAATTTCATTCAACTCGTTGAGCGAAACAACAGTATTTTTTTCGCCTGATTTTGCCGATTCAGCGATGATAGATTTATCTTCAACAAAAGAGAAATGTTCGTCATCCATCCATTGCAATCCGGTCATAGATTCGGGATACAAATACGTGTACCGCCCGTAAACGGCATCTTCCAGACTCATTTGTTTGGTTTGGGCAAAAGCAAAAGCCTGAACAAAAAGGAAAAGAATAATTAGTATTCGACGCATTTTTTCGATTTTAAAATTGAAGTCCGAAAATAGCAAAAGTTCTGCTTATCCAGCCATGAGAAAAAACAGGGATTAAAACTTTTCCTTCCAGACTTGTTTTAATCCCTGCATTCCTGACAAACTGATTCTACTTATTTCTCTTCTGCCAGCAATTCCAGGTCTTCAACAGTTTTTGCCAAACGGATAAACTCGCTGCGATAACCTTCAGCATCTGATCCTTTTGCTCCCTCGGCAAATTTCACTACCGAATCAATGGTGGTATTTCCGATAAACTCTGACTTTCGCAACAACATTCCAAATGAAGCAACAGCTGCCGAAAAACGAAAATCATCCGATGTTTTTTCCTTTAATTCGTTTTGTATCGGCAATTCTAACAACTGACTTTTTCTTTCATCAGGATTTTTATAACGCAATTTTATCGTCAGTAATTCATCACCGGTTTTTCCCGAAACAGTTTTGCTTGTTTGATATTTGAGCGGATCAATTGAAGGAGCATTTCCATCTGCTCCGGCCGGAACAATTTCGTAAAGTGCTGTAACCGTATGTCCTGCCCCAATTTCACCTGCATCTTTTTTATCATCGTTAAAATCCTCATCATTCAGTAAACGGTTTTCGTAACCCACCAAACGATACGCTTTCACTTGTTTCGGATTAAATTCCAACTGAAATTTTACATCTTTGGCGATGGTGAAAAGCGTTCCTCCAAATTCGCTTACAAAAACTTTTCGTGCTTCCTGAATATTGTCGATATAAGCATAGTTCCCGTTTCCTTTGTCGGCGATCGTTTCCATTTTATCGTCTTTAATGTTGCCGGAGCCAAAACCTAAAACAGAAACAAACACACCATTTTCGCGTTTTTGTTCCACCAATCGTTCCATCTCCGAAGTACTCGATACTCCAACATTAAAATCACCATCGGTAGCAAGAATAATGCGATTGTTTCCACCTTCAATAATGTTCTCTTCTGCAATTTTGTAAGCCAGTTTTATACCGGCTCCTCCGGCTGTTGAGCCGCCTGCACTCAATTTTTCAAGGGCATCCAGAATTTTTGTCTTTTCATTGCCAGGTGTAGAATCCAGCACTTTTCCAGCTGCTCCTGCATAAACCACAATCGCCACACGATCGTTCGGACGAAGCTCGTTTACCAGCATTTTAAAAGCACGTTTTAATAAGGGTAATTTATAAGGCGAATTCATCGAGCCGGAAACATCGAGCAAAAACACCAGGTTTGAAGGAGGTAGTTCACTTTTATCTATACTTTTTCCTTTTAAACCAATATGCATCAGGTAATTTTCGCTGTTCCACGGGCAGGTCGAAACTTCTGTTAACACACTAAACGGGTGTTCACCCGTCGGTTCCGGATAATCGTACGAAAAATAGTTGATCATCTCTTCAATACGAACTGCATCGGTTGGTGGCAGCTGTCCTGAATTCAAATACCTGCGAACATTGGAATACGAGGCATTGTCAACATCAACAGAAAAAGTAGACAGGGGATTTACACTAACATTTTTGAAACCATTTTCATGAATTGTGCAATAGTTTTCAGTATTCCAATCCGAATCATCATATCTAATTAAAGCGGAAGAACGACCTGCCGGCACCATTGCAACACTGCTGGTTAACTGAACCTTCCTTTTACTTCCATAACCAATCACCACCACTTCTTCACATGCAACCTGAGCGTTGATCATTTTTACATTTATCGTATCCTCTTTACTTATTCGTATTTTCTCTGTTTCCATTCCAATAAACGAAAAGACCAGTTTTTTATCCTGAGGATTAACGCCGATGCTGTAATATCCATTCAGATCAGTAATTGTTCCCCGCGATGTATTTTCAACCATCACCGTAACACCAGGAAGCGGAACTCCTGTTTCATCGCTAACTGTTCCCGAAATAATTCGTTGCTCTGTTGCCAATCCTATGCCCGAAAACACAAGAAACAAGGCCAGTGAAATAACTATTTGTTTCATAATTTGAAGTTTTAAAATTTTGATTTCACTAACTGGATGCAACAGCGTGTTGAATTCCATAAAAAATTTTTAATAAAATTGAATTATCTTACTTTTAGGTGCTATTAATACCAAAATGCGGCTTACCCTATTTCAAAAAAATATCAGGAACCTGAGCGATGATGAATTGCTCAATCTGTTTCAGAAAAAACTTGAAACAGAATATCTGGGTGAACTTTACAATCGTTATATGTATTTGGTTTACGGGGTATGTTTGAAGTACTATAAAGATGTTGAGCGGGCAAAAGATGCCGTGATTGAAATTTATGAAAAGCTGCAAACCGACCTCCCTAATCAGCAGGTAAAAAACTTTAAAAGTTGGCTGTACGTAGTTAGCAAAAACCATTGTTTGATGGAACTGCGCAAAAACAAATCGCGAAAAATTGTTTTAACTTCAAACGACGAAGAGTTGTCGGTTTTTATGGAAAATGAAGCGGAATTGCATCCTATTGACAGAGAGGATAACAGCGAAGAGACAGCAAAAGCACTGGAAGATTGTATAAAACGGTTGAAGGCAGAACAGCGGCAAAGTATCCGGCTGTTTTATTTTGAAAACAAAAGTTACCGGGAAATAGCTGACGAGTTAAAAGCCGAAATAAAAAAAATAAAGAGTTTGATTCAGAATGAAAAACGCAACCTGAAAATTTGTTTGGAAAGTAAAAATGAGTACTAAGAAAAGTCATATCGATAAGGAATTATTCAGGCGGTATCTGGCCAATGAAATGACAGATGTCGAGCGGAATGCTTTTGAAAAAGAACTGCAAAAATATCCGTTTGAAGCAGAAGCTATGGACGGATTTGAAAGCGTTTCTTCTTCGAATTTCGAAAATGATTTGAATGAACTGTCTCAAAAAACCGGCAATAATAAACGTAAAAGCAGAATACCTTATTTTGCCGCTGCTGCAACTATTCTGCTACTCATAACTTCGGGCATTATTTGGATGCAACTAAGTCAGGAACATCCAACCGAAAAAGTCAGTGAAGTAAAAATAGATAAGGTGGAAGAAGAGGTTTCAGAACCAGTGGAAAAAGCTGCTGCAAAAAACGAAACAGAAGTTGATACTGAAAATGAAGTGGCGGAGGAACAACAAATTGAGATTGAAAAAAGGGCAATACAACAACCTGCAAAAGAGAAAGCGGTTGAAGCTCAGGAAGAACTGACAGTAATTACACTTGATGATCATCTTGAAATTGAAACGGAAGTTGAAGATGAACTAATTACAAAAATAACCCCTGTTCCTGAAGAGGAACAAGCTCAGGCAGAAGACATAGAATTAAAAATTGCTGCGATACAAAAAGGAATAGAAGTAGAACAAACTCAGCCCGCACTGAAACAACGTTCAAAAAGTGCCTCATCAAAAGGCGATATCATTAGTGGACAGGTTCTCTCCGACAGCGACGGGCTCCCACTTCCGGGGGTTACCGTTGTTGAAAAAGGAACGGATAATGGCACTATAACAGACATTGAAGGTAATTTCCAATTGGAGCTTGAAAACGACACCAATCCGGTTGTGGCCAGTTTTATTGGAATGGAATCAACAGAATTTCATCCACAAAAAGACTCCGACAATATCATAACATTAACAAGTGATGATGTGGCTCTAAGTGAGGTTGTTGTGGTTGGTTATGGCACACAGAAAAAAAGTACTGTTACAGGCTCTACCACAGTAGTTGTTGACGAACCAATAAATTCAAGTGCCGCGCCAATTTGCGGAATGAACGAGTACAGAACTTATTTAAATGACCAAGCAGTTCTGCCGACAGATTTTGAAACAAAAAAGGTAGTTGTTAAACTACGATTGACAATCAGTTCTTCAGGAGAAATTCAAGCGTTCGAAAACATGAATAACGCTAACACAAAACTGTTTGAACGTGCCAAAAACATTGTACTGGATGGCCCGGACTGGACTCCTGCTTTTCAGAATAACCGCAAAATTGAATCAAGAGTTCGACTACGCGTAGTTTTCAAAAAATCCGACAACTAATTTTCCCCACTTGAATGATCGCTGATAATTACCCAATTCCCATCTATCTTTTGAATAACCAGCGTAAAATGCCCTGCCAAATCACCAATTTCGCGGGTAAGCTCAAAACGCCCGATTAGAAAAACTGTTTTGGTGTCAATTTTATTAACGTCAAGAATTTTAAGTTCCAGATGCCCCATTGCTGTTTTATCAGGATAACCTTTTTTGTAACTGTCCAACGTTGCCTGCCAGCCATATGTTGGTCCGCGCGACCCCATAAACACAAGTTTGTCCGATTTCCAGTAGGTTTCCATAAATCTTTCGAGATTTCCTTCATTCCAGGCTTCTACCTGTTTATCGAGCAAAGAAAGAATATGCTCCTTTTCACTTTTTGTGATTTCCTCTTGTGAAAATCCTGAAAAACAAAACAAGGAAAGGATAATGCTGAATATAAAAGTCCGTATCATAAAATTGAATTATAGAATTGAGTGTTGAAAATAGTGTATTTTTAAGGCTCACATTCATCAAACAAATAAAAATGTTACGATTCTCGCTTTTTTTACTGTTCTTCCTAACCGTTTCTTATGCTTTTTCGCAACGCTTGCGCGATTACGATATAAACCCCGGAGTAATGATTCCCGGAAAATTAAATGCCATTACCGATGTTCATGACGTAAAAGTTGGTCACACAACAATTGTTGAAGGCGAAAATATTCGTACAGGTGTTACTGCAATTATTCCCCATACCGGAAATATTTTTCAAGAGAAAGTGCCTGCTGCCATTTATATCGGCAACGGTTTTGGGAAACTGGCCGGCTACAGCCAGGTTGAAGAGTTGGGCAATATTGAAACTCCTATCGTTCTGACCAATACACTTAGTGTTCCGGTGGCCTGTAATGCCTTAATCACCTACACACTGGAACGGAACAAAGACGTACGCTCTGTAAACGCTGTGGTTGGCGAAACCAACGATGGCTGGTTAAATGATATCAGAGGACGCCATGTAAAGGAAGAACATGTTTTAAGCGCCATTGAATCGGCAACAAACGGACCGGTTGAAGAAGGAAATGTGGGTGCCGGAATAGGAACAATCTGTTTTGGATTTAAGGGCGGAATCGGTACGTCATCCAGAGTTTTGCCTAAGGAATTAGGTGGGTATACAGTTGGCGTATTGGTACAAAGTAATTTTGGCGGCGTTTTAAAGATCGATGATTTTAATGCCGCCGAGGCTTTGGGAAAATTTCCTTTCAGCGAATCGATACGCAACCAGGAAGACGGCTCGTGTATGATTGTAGTTGCTACTGATGCACCAATCGGCCCGCGTAACCTAAAGCGTCTGGCAAAAAGAGCGATTATGGGACTGGCGAAAACCGGGGGCATTGCCTCAAACGGAAGTGGCGATTATGTGATTGCCTTCTCAACAGCCAAGGAAAACCGGATTCCTTATTCTGCAGAAGCGCCCGTAATGGAGACAAAAGAACTGCACAACGATAAAATGTCTCCCCTTTTCCTGGCTACCATCGAGGCCACCGAAGAAGCGATTTTGAATTCACTGGTAGCAGCAAAAACAACGACAGGACGAGATGGTCATAAAATTGAAGCCTTACCGGTAGAAAAAATCGTTGAGCTTCAAAAAAAAGAAAAACATTAAGACGATTTCAGTAAATGAACTTTCTTCTGGCATGTAGTTTGTAACTTTAGCGAACCGGGTCAAACAAAAGACCTTTAAAATCATTAAAAAGTAAGTCATGAAGAAAATTATTTTATCCTTAGCCGTTATTGTCATTTCGCTCGGCTCTTTTGCTCAAAATAATCAAGGTGGAATTATTACTGTTGAAGGAAAATCATCAGTAAAATTAGCTCCTGAAGACATATCGTTCACTGTAAATTTTAGTGTCAAAAACGAGAATTACAAACAGTGCGCAGAAATGTCGGTTGAAAAAATGGACGATATAAAGAAACTGTTTATTGAAAACGGAATTGATGAAGAACTGATAAAAACAAACAGTTTTTCTATCCGGGAAGTACAAAAATACGATCCTCAACTGCGGCAGTCAGTATTTGAAGGCTACGAGGCGAATATTCCGGTTACCATTCGCACCAAAAAAGATTATGAAAAGAATGATAAAATCTTTGAACTGATAAAAGATAATCTGCAATCGAATTTTAATCTGAGCTTTGCCCTTTCGGAAGAACAAATGGAAACAGTAAAAGAGAAATTGATTCAGCTGGCAGTAGAAGATGCCCAACAAAAAGCCACTGTTATTGCCAAAAGTGCTGATGTTCAATTGGGCAAAATCAAATCTATCCAATATGGAGAACCCCGAATGATAGGGCTTCGCAACTCCAATATGGAACTTATGAATGCTGAAATAATGCCAATTGCACTTGACGCAAAAGCGGATATTACATCAGTACTTTCGCCAAACGAAATTGAAATGCGTACAAATATTGTTATTGCGTGGGAAATTGAAGCCAGAAAATAAATAGCTCGCTTTAACTCATGTTTAAATCTTATACAAAAGCCGAGGGAACAATCTTCGGGTTTTTTGGTTGTATTAACTTTGACGCAAACAATTTTACAATGGCAATTACAGTTCATCCCGAGGCAAAAGCCTTAATTTTTGATTTAGACGGAACCTTGTCGAACTCGCTTCCGGTACATGTTGAAACATGGAAGATCGTGGGCAAAAAATATAATTTTGATTTCGATCCGAATATCATTCATGAAATGACAGGTCGCCCGACTATCGAATTTGCGAAACGAATTGTTGAGCAATACAATGTGGATGAACAGCCCGAAATACTGGTTCGAATGAAACAGCAGACATTTTGGGATGCGGCGCATTTGCTTGAACCAATAGAAGAGGTGATCGCGATTGTAAGAAATTACCACGGGAAACTACCCATGTCGGTGGGAACCGGTGCAAGTGGAAAAAGCGCAGAGGTGCAATTAAAAGCGCTTGGGTTGCGCAAATATTTCGATTATGTAATTTCTGCCGACGACGTGCAAAAGCACAAACCACATCCCGAAACTTTTGTAAAATGTGCCGAATTGATGGGGGTTGAACCACAATTTTGCCAGGTTTTCGAAGATGGCGACCTGGGAATTTCGGCTGCCAAAGAGGCAGGAATGTTTATTACCGATGTGCGCGAACACATAGTTTATGGCGATTGGGCAATTACTGAAAACAAGTAAAACAGGGTTTATGGCACATTTTCTACTGGCCCTGAAGACTGTTGCTCCACTGTTTCTCGTGATTTTTACCGGTACACTTTTTTCGCGCACAAAAGCGGCTCACGGGCCTTGGGTAGATGTGCTAAACAAATACGCACTGTGGATCGGTTTCCCCGCACTGGTTATAGCATCTTTGATGCATCTCGACCCGCAAGGCGAATCTTATACACGCCTCATTCTTATCAATTCGGCATACATTGCCGTGTGTATGTTACTGGCCTTCCCTATTGCGCGAATCTTTAAATTTTCAAAGCGTTTGCGTAGTTCGCTGTTTCTTATCCTTTCATTTGGAAACGTGGCTTACCTCGGTATCCCGGTTTTGCGCAACAGCTTTGGCGACCGTATTTTGCCGGTAGCCGCCGTTCTGTCTGCGGTTTATGTTTTCTGGTTGCTTACGCTTGGTATTATTCTTATTGAATCAACCAGCGAAGAAGGTATCCATCCCAAAAAGTTATTGTTGGGTTTGATCAAAAATCCTTTATTGATTTCCGTTTTTGTGGGTGTAGCCATCGTACTGTTTCAACTAAAAGTCCCTGCGTTTATCGATAAAACCATCAGTCTTTTTGCTGAATCGGTTACTGCAGTTGTCTTATTCTCGCTTGGAATATTCCTGGGGCAAAACAAAATTGGCGCTCCACGCGAATGGACCAAAGTTTTTGTTTTTGTGGTAATAACTATGATCGTTTTCCCTCTGCTACTCCATTTCGGAGTACGTTCAGCTGGTTTGAACGACTTTCAATTCAAAGCCACTATTCTTGATTCGGCAATGCCACTCGGACTAACCCCGTATGCGCTGGCCGTTCAATACAGACTGGAAACAAAACTGGTAGCTCGAATTGTGGTACTTGGCACATTGCTTTCAGTGATTATTATTCCGCTTTGGATTGCATTTCTTGGCTGATAAGAATCTCTCGCAGATTTCGCAGAATTACGCAAATAAGAAATTTTGATTCTGAAAAAATCAGCGAGAAATTCACATTTTCGGATTGAAGTCTAATTCCAACCCATCCAATTTTCCAATAAAAACAATATGGCTTTCAGGTACCGCCATAATCAACTCGCCTTCTTCCAGTTCAAAACGACCGCCAACTCCCTGCAAAATATATTCAAAAGGTTCATTTTGAAAACACACCACTCCTTTGCAGCGGTAGATTTTCTGTTTATAAATATCGAGTGTGTATTCCAGCCAATAAAGGAAATCGGCCCGGTTTAACGGTGCAAAAAAAGAAAGTGTTTTGGTTTGCACCAACGCATGATTGCTTTTATACGAAAGAAAAGAATATGCGTTAAACGAATGCTGTTTCAGTTCCATCAGATTTAGTTCTTTTGCTTCCCCAAAACTTGTTGATTGAATTTTTGCCAACGGAGCCAGTTTATTCATTTTTGCAGTAAGCTCTTCTTGCTTCTTTTCATCCAGATTTTCGGTTTTATTGAGCAGAATCAGGTCGGCAATATTCAATTGTTTATACGCCATTTCCTCTTCCGGAAGATTATTAAAATTCAGGGCGTCAACCAAACAAATCGCACCGTTATATTCGTAAAGTTCTTTCAGATCTTCATCAGCAAAAAAAGGCTGAATTACAGGTGCAGGATCAGCAATTCCCGTTGTTTCTATTAACAGGTGATCCACATTCGGAAAACGTTCAGCGAGTTCTTTTAGCACCAACTCATATTCATCAGAAATGGTGCAGCAAATACAACCTTGTTTTAATTCGAACATCTGGCTGGCATCAACTCCTTTTATCAGTTTGGTATCGATGGGAACAGCGCCAAACTCGTTTTCGACCAAAGCAAACTGAATGTCGGGATTTGTTTTCAGCAGAAAGTTGATAAAAGTCGTTTTCCCGGCCCCAAGGAAGCCGGTGATAATGGTTACTGGTATTTTATTTTGATTACTCACTTTCTTTTTATACAAGTGCCCTTTAGGAGATTTAGGGGTTCTCCCCTCCCGGCTAAAACCGTACTCCCCCTAAAGGTGGAGAAATTCTTTTTCCAAAAGGAGCCTTCTACTCGTAGCTTTCTTAACCAAACACTCCAAACAAATTCAGAATCACAATTACCATCGACAGGATCAGCACATAACGAACATATTTTGCACCTCCTCTTACCGTAAAGTTGGCCCCCAACCATGCACCGAACATGTTGCCGGCAGCCAGTATTAAACCCGCAACTATATCAACTTGTTTATTATAAATAAATATTCCGAGTGAAAACACCGTGTAGATAAGCACAATAAAAACCTTTATGGCATTGGCGCGCACAAGGTTATGCCCACACCCCAAAACCAAACCGGCCAGTAAAAAAAAGCCTGCTCCCATCTGAATAAATCCACCGAATAAACCTATTCCAAAGAAAATAATGTATTGCAGCGGCGATGGTTTGGATCAACCTTCCCAATCTGATCAGTAATCCAGACTTCAGGTTTTAATACCACTAACAACAATAAAACCACCATTAGTCCGGCGATGATATTTTTAAGGAGGTTGACATCAATTTCAACGGCAAACAATGCACCGATAATTGATCCGACAATGGCAGGAATTGCCAGCCTGTAATCCTTCGTAAAATCAAGTACGCGTTTTTGTTTGAAAGTTTTTACTGCAATAACATTTTGCAGTAAAATGGCGATGCGATTAGTGCCATTGGCAATGTTCGCGGGCAGACCGATAAACATCAACAGAGGGATCGTTAACATGGATCCACCTCCTGCAGTGGTATTAATAAATCCGGCGGCAATTCCGGTTCCAACGAGTGCCAATATCATGTACCATTCCATTCGTAGTTCTTTTAGTTTTGAGTTCAGAGTTGCATGTACAATTCAACAATCTTAAAATTTATTGATGCTTTGATGCTTTAATCCTTCACCTCTTCAGTCCTCATCTTCGCTCAGTTCAAAGTAAAGAAAAACCCGGAAAGTTAAGCTTACCTTCCGGGTTAATTTTATGTCTTTTCAGCATTCCTCTTTAAACACTGAACTATAAACTTTGAACTTCGACCTAGTAAGCAAACAGCGGGAAGTCTTTCATTAGTTGATGTACTTTTTCGCCAACTGCTTTAATGTATGCTTCGTCGTGAATGTTTGCAATCGAGTCGTCGATCAGCTGAACGATCTCAGGCATCAAGTCTTCTTTTACTCCACGTGTTGTAATAGCTGGTGTACCTACACGCAATCCTGAAGTTTGGAAAGGAGAACGGCTATCAAAAGGAACCATGTTTTTGTTGATGGTGATTTCGGCATTAACAATAGTATTTTCTACCAACTTACCTGTAACCTCGGGGTACTTTGTACGCAAGTCAATCAGCATTGAGTGGTTGTCGGTACCACCTGAAATAACTTTATAACCCAGATCAACAAAAGCCTGCGCCATAACAGCGGCATTCTTTTTCACCTGCGCCTGGTATTCTTTGTATTCTGGTTCCAAAGCCTCGCCAAATGCAACAGCTTTTGCAGCAATTACATGCTCAAGCGGTCCACCTTGCTGACCCGGAAATACAGCCGAGTCCAACAATGAAGACATTTTACGAACCACACCTTTCGGAGTTGTAATTCCCCATGGGTTTTCAAAATCTTCACCCATCAGGATGATACCACCGCGAGGTCCGCGAAGTGTTTTATGTGTTGTAGATGTTACAACGTGAGCATATTTTACAGGATTGTCAAGCAAACCCGCAGCAATTAAACCTGCTGGATGAGCCATATCAACCATAAACAATGCACCAACTTTATCAGCAATTTCGCGCATGCGTTTGTAATCCCACTCGCGGCTGTATGCCGATGCTCCACCGATGATCAACTTTGGTTTGTGCTCGATAGCCAGCGCTTCCATTTCATCGTAATCAACCATTCCGGTATCTTCTTTTACCTTGTAGGCTACCGGATTGTAAAGAATACCCGATGAGTTTACATGCGAACCATGCGAAAGGTGACCACCATGCGAAAGGTCGAGTCCGAGGAATGTATCGCCCGGCTTAAGAATAACACTCAACACAGCAGCATTTGCCTGCGCGCCCGAGTGCGGCTGAACATTGGCCCATTCAGCGCCGTACAATTCTTTAATACGGTCGATAGCCAGTTGCTCGGTCATGTCTACAAACTGACAGCCGCCATAATATCTTTTTCCGGGATAACCTTCAGCGTACTTGTTGGTCATTACCGAACCCATTGCCTCCATAACCTGCTCGCTTACAAAGTTCTCAGAAGCAATCAGCTCAATTCCGCCCAACTGACGTTCGTGTTCTTTCTTAATGATATCGAAAACCAAAGTATCTCTCTTCATCTTGTAACTGAATTAAATTTTTGAAAGCCCAAAGGTAATACATTTTAATTCAGCCTTTTGATGATATTGAATAGAATTTGGGAGATTTTTTGAACAATTAAGATAAGCCAGGCAGACTAGCCAAACCTGCTCCAAAATATATTCGGTTCATTTTAAACTTTCTCTCACAACAACCATCTAACTCAATTAGAAATTAAAAACGACTAATTAAATAACATTAATTAAAACCAAGATGAAACGAACAGTATTTTTAGTAATGGTGCTGGTAAGTGCACTGGCAATTTCGTGTAACAACAGTAGTAACAACTCGCAACAAATGCCCTTTGGCCGCGGCGGCGGAATGGGCCCCGGAAATTTTGATCCAGAAGCGATGGTAGACCGCCAGATTGAAGACATGAACGAAACGCTGGATTTAAGTAAAAAGCAGGAAGATCAGATTCGCGAAATTATGGAAGAGAATTTTGAGAATATGGCTGCTATGCGCGAAGAAATGCAAAACAGCGGTGCAGGATTTGAGGGAATGCGCGAGCAAATGCAAAAAGTACGCGAAGAACAAGACAATAAAATGAAAGAAGTTCTTTCGGAAGAGCAATGGGAGAAATACCTGGTGATGCAGGAAGAAAGAAGAGCAAGAAGAGGCCAGGGGCAACCAGGAATGCCTCCGCAGAATTAGAGAGAAATTAACCGCAAAGGCGCAGAGGCGCGAAGAATTATCAAATCAATGCCCCTTTAAAAAATAAATCCGGTCTGTACAATATGTATGAAACAGATCAGATCTTTTTTTTCGCTTTGCGCCTTCGCGCCTTTGCGGTTAAAATAAGCAACTAAATTCCCAGCATCAACTCTCCGGCATCTTTACCTCCGGTGAATAACAGCTCCGGATTTTCAAGTAATTCTTTCAGTTTCACAAGGAAACCAACCGAGTCTTTACCGTCGATAATACGGTGGTCGTACGACAAGGCAACATACATCATTGGGCGAATTACCACCTGGCCGTTTACAGCCACCGGACGCTCAACAATATTGTGCATACCTAAAATCCCGGATTGCGGCGGGTTAAGGATTGGTGTTGAAAGCAGCGATCCGAAAACTCCACCATTAGTAATGGTAAATGTTCCGCCAGTCAGTTCTTCCACCGAAATCTTTTTGTTACGGGCCTTTGCTGCCAGTTCTTTAATTTCAAGCTCAATTGCCGGAATCGTTTTACTTTCAGCATTGCGCACAATCGGTACCATCAACCCTTTTGGTGTTGATACCGCAATTCCCACGTCAACAAACTGAGGCATTACAATTTCATCGCCATCAATCTGTGCATTCACCATCGGATGAAAATCCATGGCAGTTGCAACGGCCTTGGTAAAAAACGACATAAAACCAACTTTGAATCCGTGTGTATCCACAAATTTCTGCTGGTGTTTTTTACGCATATCCATTACGTAGCTCATGTCAATCTCGTTAAAAGTAGTAAGCATTGCCGTTTCGTTTTTCACCGAAACAAGGCGTGCACTTAACTTTCTTCTCAGACTCGACATTCGCTGACGTTCTTCGTCGCGTGTAGCCTCTTTCTGCGGTATGGCGGCAGCTGCTGCTTGTGGTGCATTTACCACAGCTTCCACCTCTTTTTTGCCTAACCGTTTCAGGCCATTAATCACATCGTCAACAGAAAGGCCATGATCTTTCATCATTTCCTTAGCCACCGATGTAACTTTTACTTTGTCATTCTCAGTGCTGGATACTGGATACTGGTTACTAGATACTGGATCTTTGATCCTTGATTCTTGATCCTTAATGTCGGATACTGGTTCCTTCTCTGTTGACTGAGACTGAGACTGACCACTTTCTGCTGCCGGTGCTTCCACGCTTGTATCGATAGTACAAACAACAGCTCCAACTTCTACTGCTTCTCCTTCTTCCGACTTAATCTCTATTTTACCGCCTTCGCTGGCTACAATGGTCAGTGTGGCTTTGTCCGATTCCACTTCTGCAATTTCCTGATCTTTGGCAACAAGGGCTCCATCTTCAACAAGCCAACTGCCAATTTCAACTTCGGTTATGGATTCTCCCGGACTGGGAACTTTGATTTCAATAATCATATTTTGGTTTTTTATGACGCTACAACTTCTTTTTGTTTAAAAACAGACTCCAGAATCTGGTCGAGGCCCTTTTTGTGTTTTTCCATCAGTCCAACAGCTGGGCTGGCACTTTCCGGGCGGGCAACAACATTAAATCCAAGGCAATCTAACTTGCGATTGATAAACGGCCAGGCACCCATATTTTGAGGTTCATCCTGTGCCCAAATCAACTCGGTCGATTTTGAATATTTACTCAATATTTCATTGATCTGCTTATTTGGAATCGGGTAAATTTGCTCCAAACGCACAATTGCCGTATTCGAAATTCCGTGCTCGGTTTTGTATTTTGCCAGATCGTAATACAAACGACCAGAAACAAATACAACCTTTTCAACCAAATCTGGTTCTGCAACCGGATCGTCGATAATTTCATTAAAATGTCCTTCTGCCAAATCTTCGATGGTTGATTGCACCATTGGGTGACGCAACAAACTCTTCGGTGTGAACACCACAAGCGGCAAACGCATTTTCATTTTCACCTGGCGGCGTAACAAGTGGAACATATTGGCCGGCGTACTTGGCATTACCACCTGAATGTTATTATTTGCAGAAAGCTCAAGGAAACGTTCGAGTCGTGCCGACGAGTGTTCCGGTCCCTGCCCCTCAAAACCATGAGGTAACAACAAGGTCAGATTATTCATCAATCCCCATTTTTCGAAAGCTGAAGTGATGTA
The DNA here is from genome assembly GCF_963677575.1 of uncultured Draconibacterium sp. Taxonomy (NCBI): domain Bacteria; kingdom Pseudomonadati; phylum Bacteroidota; class Bacteroidia; order Marinilabiliales; family Prolixibacteraceae; genus Draconibacterium; species uncultured Draconibacterium sp. Next base: position 5,277,011 of record NZ_OY782038.1, on the reverse strand, counting down.
CTGATCGATTATCACCTGCGCCACGTTATGGAAATCACCAAACTGGGCTTCCCAAATGGTCAGTCCGTTAGGCTCCGACAATGCATAACCGTATTCAAATCCCATTACGGCATATTCCGACAATGGCGAATTGTAAACTTTAAAACGCGCCTGATCTTCCGACACATGTTTCAGCGGGAAATATTTATCTTCCGTACCTTCAATAACAAAAGCCGCATGACGGTGAGCAAAGGTTCCGCGCTCGGTATCCTGTCCGCTTAAACGCACCGGATGACCTTCGGCAACCAACGTTCCGTATGCCAGCAACTCTCCCATTGCCCAATCCAGCCGGTTATCATGAATCATCATTTTCCGGTCGGAAATAATTCGATTTACCTTTTTGAAGAATGGAAGATCAGTGGGTAACGTATAAATCTTTTCAGCTACATTTCTGATTATTTCCTCTCCAACGCCTGTTTCTACCGGCTCATTAAAGTTGGCTTTCGAAGGCATTTCGTATTGTTCGTACTCTTTTACAAGGAATTTACGAATTTGTAATTTTTCGATTTTCTCCGATTCCTTGTATTTGCCTTCCAAAAACTGGTCGAACTCCCGAACTTTCTCCCGCGATTCTTCGTGGGGCATAATTCCCAGTTCATTCAACCGATCGGCATAAATATCGCGCGGATTTTTATGTTTCGAAATGGCTTTATACAACATAGGCTGTGTAAAACGCGGTTCATCACCTTCGTTGTGTCCGTATTTCCGGTAACACAGAATATCGATAAACACATCAGAATTAAACTTCTGTCGGAATTCCATAGCCAGTTTTATCGTCCAGATCAGCGCCTCCACATCGTCGCCATTTACATGGAACACGGGCGAACGCGTTACTTTGGCCACGTCGGTACAATACGTACTCGATCGTGCCTCGAGATATGGCGTTGTAAATCCAACCTGGTTGTTGATTACCAAATGGATTGTTCCTCCGGTTTTATACCCCGGCAACTGCGCCATTTGAACCGTTTCGTAAACCACTCCCTGCGTTGCAATAGCCGCATCGCCATGAATTACAATGGCAGCCGCTTTGCTGTAATCGCGCTGGTATTCGTATTCTATCTGAGAACGAACCATACCCTCAACAATTGGAGCAACGGTTTCTAAATGCGATGGGTTGGGAACCAGTTTCAATTTTACTTTTTTTCCGAAATCGGTTACCACTTCATTCTCGTAACCGAGGTGATATTTTACATCTCCCTGCGCAATATCATCTTCGTACTCGGTTCCGTAAAACTCTTTAAAAATATTTTGATAGGGTTTTTCCAGGATATTTGCCAAAATATTCAAACGTCCGCGGTGCGCCATTCCCAGAATAAATTCTTCCATGCCCAGTTCTGCTCCGCGCTCAATAACGGCATCGAGTGCCGGTATTATTGCTTCCGCTCCTTCAAGCGAAAATCGTTTTTGCCCAACAAACTTTTTGTGGATAAAATTTTCGAATCCAACCGCCAGTTTCAAATGATAGAAAAAGTGTTTCCGCTTTTCTTCGGTGTACTCTTCCGAGTTTTGGGTACTTTCCATTCGCTCGCGCAACCATTGTATTACCTCAGGATGCCGCATATAAACATACTCAACACCAATCGACCGACAATAAGTGGCCTCAAGATGCGCAATAATGTCTTTTAGTTTTGCTGCACCAATTCCAATTTCGTTACCGGCCTGAAATGTCTTTTCCAGGTCGGCTTTTTCCAAACCGAAATTCTCGATATCGAGCGTTGGTGAGTATGTACGACGCGCACGAACGGGATTGGTTTTGGTGAACAGATGTCCACGCTGACGATAGCCATGAATGAGATTTAAAATGGCAAATTCTTTATCGATATTATCAAGTTTAATCCCCGACGGTTTCTCAGGGTATTGCTTTTGGGCCAGTTCAAAACCCGAAAAAAACTGTTGCCAGCTCTTATCTACCGATTCCGGATCTTCAAGATAAGACTGGTATAGGTTCTCAATCGCCTCGAGTTCCTGGTTTCCCACAGACGAAAATTTATCCATAGTTGATTTTTAATTAACTTTTATATGATATTGAAGAAACAATGCAGTTTTTTTATTGTTTACCTGCTTTCATAGTTTTTTCCTATCAAAATTAAGCTTTCCTGATGATTTTTAAGCACGCTCGACCAATTTGGTTTTGAGAAATACTTTGATTGGCTATTTTTGCTGAAAATTTACGACAATGATTCAAAGAATTCAGACCTTGTTTATACTCGCGGCCGGCATGTTGATCGGTTCGTTATACCTCCAGAAATTTGCAGATATCATCGTTAACGATCAACTGCATATTTTCAATGCCTTTGGAATTTTTAAAGACGAAGAGTTACTGTTTAGCGGATTGCCGCTAATGATTCTGATCGGCATTATTGCAGTACTTCATCTTGTGGCACTGTTTTTATACAAAAAACGGATTCTTCAAATTCGGATTCTTGGTTTCTCCATGCTACTGATGCTGGGACTCTTCGGACTGTTCTTTTATTTCACTTACGCCAGTTTCGAGGAAGTGAAAGTGGCCTTTAAAGTTGCTGTTGCCCTGCCAATTGCATCCGTTATTTTGGACTGGCTGGCAATACGCGCCATCGGGAAAGATGAAGCTTTGGTAAGAAGTTTGGATCGAATAAGATAAAGCCCCTCCTAACCTCCCCTTGGGGAGGAACAGGTCTCGATACTCATATCTAATAATCTAACAGTCTGTTGTTATGCAAGCAATGATTTTCGCCGCCGGTTTGGGCACCCGTTTAAAAGACGAAACGGCAGATAAACCAAAAGCTTTGGTTGATGTTGGCGGGAAACCGTTGCTACAGCGCACCATTGAAAAACTGAGTGTTGAAGGAGCCACAAGAATAGTGGTTAACGTTCATCATTTTGCTCCACAAATAATCGATTTTATAAATAGTAAAAACTGGGGCATTCCTGTTCTTATCTCCGACGAAAGCGACAAACTATTGGAAACAGGCGGCGGATTAAAATTTGCATCACACCTTTTTTCGCCCGACGAGCCGATACTTATTTATAATGTAGATATTCTGAGCAATATCAACCTTCAGGATTTATTTGCGCTGCATGCAAAAACGAATGCTATTGGTACATTAGTTGTTCGTCAGCGCGAAACTCAGCGTTACTTTAAATTCGATTCAGAGCACAACCTGGTTGGTTGGATCAATAAAAAAACGGGCGAAACAAAAATATCGCGGCCTGAAAATTTCGAGGAAGCCACAGAAATGGCTTTTAGCGGAATTCATATTGTAGAGCCACCGGTTTTTGATTACATGCCCAACCAAGATCGTTTTTCAATCGTGCAGGTTTACCTCGAACTGGCGAAAACAAGAAATATAAAAGGCTATTTCGACACTTCTGAATTGTGGATGGATGTAGGGAAGCCGGCGCAATTGGAGGAAGCTCGCAGACTTTTTGAATAATTCGTCTCATTTTTGAAAGGCGCTTAGCGTATAAAAGCTACTCCTTTACAGAATTTAGCTGTTTTTTTGGTGAGTAAATTCTGATGTGATCTCATTTATTCGAAATACCCTTTTATTATTCCTCTTTTAGAGCGAGTAATAAATTCTAAGATTTTGTCTCTTTCAATGGTTTGTTTAAAGTTACTTTCGATAAAATTAACGGCATAAGAAATATTTCTTTTTTCCTGAAAAATGATTCTGTAAACCGCCTTCAACTCCTTAAGTTTTGTTTGTTCAAAACCTTTTCGCGTTAAGCCAACAACATTAATTCCTGCGTAAGAAAGTGGTTCCCTGGCTGCAACAATATAAGGAGGTATATCTTTACCAACCTTACTTAAGCCTGCAACCATACAATGCTCTCCAATTCGTGAAAACTGGTGAATTCCTGTTAAACCGCTGATGTTTACAAAATCTTCAACTATAACTTCACCAGCCACTCCAACTCCGAATCCAATAATACAATTGTTACCAATTTTACAATCATGACCAATATGAGCATTCGCCATGATAAGATTATTGTTTCCGATTTTAGTAACCTGCCGGGCAACTGTTCCCTTGTTTATAGTTACGGATTCTCTTATAATGTTCCAATTGCCAATTTCTAAAGTGGTGTATTCTCCTTTATATTTCAAATCTTGTGGCACACCTGCCAAAACCACTCCTGAATGAATATGACAATTATTGCCAATTCTTGCTCCATCTAAAATACAGACATTGAAGTTGTTTAAAGTTTCCGCAGTAAAATCACGGTAAATGCTATTAAATTCAGTGCTTTCCAATGTATAGCATTTGTTTCAAACCGTACTAAGATTGCTTTAAATGCATCAAGCCATGCGTTAGTGCGTTCCACAACAAATCTGCATTTATACAGTAAGTCGTCGAATAAGTATTCACGATTTATCCCATTGCGTTTGTTTTGATCAATATTGCCAATAATTTTTGTTTCCGAACAATAACGGCGGAACTCTCCTGTATCGAAGCCAGAGTCAGCATTTAAGAACAATCCATCGGTGTGTATCCCTGAGTTTTCCAGAACGGCAATCATTTTCTTTGCCGTTGGAACCAGGTTGTATGCATCATTGTGGTTCCCGTCAATAGGGTCGCTACAAGTTAGAGGGATGCCTTGGCTGTCCGTTAAAATCAGCATATTACTTGTTTTTGCTTTTTTCCTCCCCTGATAGGCAACTGCTTCTCCTCCACGTTTAGTTGGAGTATGTGTACCATCGAGCTGGATACTTGACAAGTCCAGCAAGTGTTTGTATTTGTTCAGGATGTTTTGCCACATCTCATCCCAGCTTCCGTCCTTGCACCATTTTTGATAGTGGAAATACACACTTTGCCAGTTGTATTTGCAACGGAAGAATTGTTTCATAGGTAATTGCCTCCATTGACACCCTGTTTTTAATCGATATAGTATTGCTTCAAGCACCTGATAATCTCTTACTTTTGCATTATTCTTTGAATTCCCAAATTTTAAGTAGGGACAAATCTCTTTTTTATTATACTTTTACTCAACACGATTTTTTGAAAGAATGATATAAAATGTTGTGTCTCAATATTGAAATATCATTCTTTCTTTTCAACAGTTAACTTTTGACAACTTCATTGTTTTCAATAACGGTATTGTCTCCAATTACCACATCTTCTTCAATTGTGGAGTAATTCCCAATAACCACGTTTTTTCCAATTTTTGCTCGCTTTGAAATCATAAATCTTTTCCAATTTTTCAGATGCAAAGATTGGTTTTCTCTTGATCATATTTTTTGATATAAAGTCAATTAATTGAAGCTCTGATTCGGCTTAAGGTTTCCTGGCTTACATTTAAAAGTGATGCAATATGCATTTGTTTTGCTCTTTGAATTATTAACGGAAACCGATCTATTAAATACGAGTATTTTTTACTGGCAGACATCGTTTCAAAAGCAAAATGAAATTCATCAAAAGCAGCTAATGATGAACGTAGAAATTTTACATGAAAATCGCAAAACAAGGGCAACTTTAGTAATTCCTGCTCCTTATCGTACGATAAAGAAAACAGCGTTGTATCTTCACAGGCCTGAAAATATTCAAAAGAAGGTTTCTGATTAAAATAACTTGACATTGAAGAAATCCAATGATTATCATGATACAACCAAATCGTCGATTCTTCTCCTTCGTTCACATAAAATCTCCTGACTAAACCGCTTTTTATAAAACTAATTTTGGAACAAACTTTCCCTTTTTCAAGAATGAATTCATTCCTTTTCACTTTTTCAAAAACAAAACTATCAAGAATAGCTTTTTCAGTTAATTCATCTAATTCCTGATATCTTTTAATAAAATTAATTAGCTCAACCATAATTGGAATTTTACTAATTCCGTGCTATTTCAGCAACTTATAATTCCGGTATTCAAACAAACGTACTCCAAATAATCTCTCGATTCGATATAATAAGCGGTACTTAAATTTCATTTGTATTTTATCAGTATCCACCTTAACGTCCCAGTTCAATCGTTTAATTCTGTTTTGCAACACTTCCGGGTGTGTTCTCTCAAAACGGATAAGCATCGTATTCTGCACTATAATTAAATTCCTGTTCCGATGCTTTTATCTTCCGATTTTCCAACGACAACCACAAAATAATCGCAAATGGGCAAAACAGATATTATTGCTTCAATAATCGGGAAATCATATTTTTCGTCATTTCTGATAAATGTAAAACCACAAACTTTCACTGGATAGTATTTTCTGAATGAATAAGAAAGATTTAATTTTAAACGATACTCGTACTTACTTCGGCTAAATTATAAATAAAATAAACTCCAGTATTATTCCTCAAATTGATTATCGATGAATACCCCGCCCCTAAAGGGAGCGAATTGATTGTCTCTGCTCCCTTTAGGGACGGGATAAACGAATTGATATTTATTAAATTTTAAGTAAATAACGACTGAACAGAATAAGCAAAGGCATCGTTTTCATTGCTCGGGATAATCGGATATTTATCTTTTATTTCGTGTGGTGAGTTGTCAGTTAAAAACGAGTGCATGGTAAATTCCAGCAAATCAAAATCGTTGTAATCATTTCCCAGCCCCATTGTTTCATCTTTCGATATTCCCAGGCGTTTACAAATTTCGTTCACACCGTTTCCTTTCGATACGGAGTGATGAAAAACCTCTATCCAGATATATCCCGGCGTAATTGGCGATGATGCACGGATAACGCGGATCTCAGGACACAACGCTTCAATCTCCTTTTTCAGGCGATTAAACCGCTCTTCGTCTTCTTTTATAATAATCAGGAACTGACACAATTCTCCTTTTGGCAAATCATCGGGTTTTAAAGGCTCGGCATGCGCTACATTAAATTTAAAGTAGCGTTCAAACTCTTCGCAATCGTCCTTTCCACGGTAGTAATAGTGCTTGTGATTATCGGGAACCGGGTAAAAAGCATGAAAGTTTACATCTTGACTAATAAAGTGCGAAAGCAGTTTTTGTGCCGATGAAACTTTTATATTCTGGTTGGCGATCAATTGCTTCTTTTGCCAATTGTAAACTCCGGCACCCGACGAAAACACCACATAATCGAACGGCAGATCGGGCTGCAGAACGTCTTTTACTTTCTGTAAATTACGACCCGTTGCTGCAACCCGAACGATCTGTTTCTCGCCCAATTTGTGCAAAGCATCGATATTTGCCTGACTAACGGTACGGTCGTTTTTCAGGAAAGTACCATCCAAATCAGTTGCAACAAGTTTTATATTCTTCATCTCCTTCAATTATCACGATAAAATTAGATAAAAATCAATAATCTGATGATTCGCGGCTTTAAATTTCCGTTAACCCTGTTCACCCTTTCTCCACTTGTGTTCATCGAAATAATTTTAAGTACGGAACTACTATGGCTACATTTGAGTATTGTTTTATATTTGTGGCTTATTCTAAAAACAGATAATCAGCAAAATAATGAGAATTGCACTAATTGGCTACGGGAGAATGGGAAAGGAAATTGAGAAAATCGCGGTATCGCGCGGTCACGAAATTGGCCTCACCATCGATCTCGATAATCAAGACGACCTTACAGTAGAGAATCTCAAAAAATGCGATGTTGCCATTGAATTTACCATTCCTGCATCGGCAGTAAATAATTATAAATTGTGTTTCGAGGCGGGTATTCCCGTGGTTAGCGGAACAACCGGATGGCTCGATAGAAAAGAAGAAGTGTATAGTAAATGTGCCGAAACAGATGGTACATTTTTTTATGGAAGTAACTTTTCGGTGGGTGTTAACCTGTTTTTCGAGCTGAATAAAAAACTGGCTGAATTGATGGCTCCACGTGATGAATATAGTGTTGAAATGACTGAAGTTCACCACACCAAAAAGCTGGATGCGCCAAGTGGAACTGCAATTAGCCTGGCAGAAGATATTTTAGAAAATCTTCCGGGAAAAGATGCCTGGGTGAATGACAAAACGCCTGCCAACAATGAAATGAATATTAAATCGGAGCGCGTTGGACAAGTGCCCGGTATTCACACAGTAAAATACGAATCCGAAATCGACTTTATAGAAATTACACATAGTGCAAAAAGTCGTACCGGATTTGCATTGGGCGCCGTGCTGGCAGCCGAATATTGCCTCGACAACAAGGGCATTTTAACAATGAAAGACTTACTAAAATTATAAAATAAGAATTAATGATACGTTCGATCCTAACAAATAAGTGGTTTAAATTCATCACTGTAGGAATACTTTACTCGCTTTGGGTAATCTGGCTGGGAAGCTACTTGTGGTTTCTGGGACTAGCCATAATTTTCGACATTTACATCACCGAAAAAGTACACTGGGCTTTTTGGAAAAAGAAAAACCCGCCCAACGGGAAACAAACCAAAGTTGTTGAATGGGTCGACGCGATAATTTTTGCGGTAATTGCGGCTACTTTTATTCGCATGTTTTTTATTGAAGCATACACCATTCCAACCTCATCGATGGAAAAATCGATGTTGGTGGGCGATTACCTTTTTGTAAGCAAAACGGCTTACGGGCCCAAAACGCCAAACACGCCGCTTTCGTTTCCGTTTGTACACAATACCATGCCAATTGTTGGCGGAAAATCATACTCTGAAGCCATTCAGCGACCTTACAAACGACTGGCAGGTTTTACAGATATAAAGAACAACGACGTTGTTGTTTTCCATTTTCCCGAAGGTGATACCGTAGCGTTAGGTGCACCTACCCGAAGTTACTACCAAATGGTTAGAGATTATGGCAGAAGCCGGGTTTGGAGCGATAAAAGAAACTTTGGCGATATTATTGCACGGCCGGTTGACAAACGCGAAAACTACATTAAACGTTGTGTAGGAATTCCGGGTGATAAAATCGAAATTAAAATGGGTCAGTTGTATGTAAATGACGAGGCTCAGAAAAAATTCGATGGCGTTCAGTACAACTATTTGGTTGAAACCAATGGAACAGCCATTAATCCGAAAGCACTCGACCGACTGCACATTTCAGAAGCCGACCGTAATACTTTCTCAAGCAAACAATATTTATTGCCGTTAACCGAGGAGGCAGCCGGAAAAATTAAGGAATTTGCCAATGTTACTTCAGTTGAAAAAATGTTGGAAGAACCCGGTGAATGGGAACATGCTATTTTCCCAACCGACGGTCGTTTCCCCTGGAATGTAGACAATTTTGGTCCGTTAACCATTCCGTCAAAAGGCGAAACTATCGATCTTACAGTTGATAATCTGCCAATTTACGAAAGGATAATTGACATTTACGAGGCGAACGATTTGGAAGTAAACGGCGATCAGATAAAAATTAACGGAGAAGTAGCCACAAGCTATACATTTAAAATGGACTACTACTGGATGATGGGTGACAACCGCCACAACTCGGCCGACTCGCGTTATTGGGGTTTTGTGCCTGAAGATCATGTGGTTGGAAAAGCCAAATTCATCTGGCTTTCGTTGGATAAAGACAAAGGGTTCCCTGCAAATATTCGATTTAACCGCCTGTTTACCAAAGTGCATTAACAATTAAAACAGATAATATTCGTTTAAAGGATAACAGGCAACTGTTATCCTTTTTTTATAATTTCGGAATTGATACTTGAAAACCATCAATTATGCAGTTAATCGTTGTAATTCTCCTGATTTTGGCCGTTTTGCTGGTTATTTTCACCCTGCAAAATGCCATGGACATCACCCTTAACATATTTTTCTGGGAAATAAAAGATGCTCCGTTGGTGCTGGTTTTACTAGGTTGCATTTTTCTGGGGTACCTGATCTCGGCATTTTATTTTTATCCGCGCCTGTGGAAGGTAAAACGCGAATACAAACAAATGCTGAAATTCAACTCAGAACTGCAGGAATTACGCCAGATGAACGAACCACTAAAATCGGAAGAAGAAACCGATCCGGAAGGAATTGAACTGGATGACGAGGACGATTCTGACGACACTTTTTTTAAAGACTAAAAATGGATAACAACGCACTTTTACTAAGTACCGCTTATTTTGCTCCGGTACATTTTTATACACGCTATTTACACCACTCAGAAGTTTATATCGAACAATACGAAAACTTCACCAAACAAACCTATCGCAACCGTTGCCAGATATTGGGAGGAAACGGGCCAATTTCATTGATAATTCCGATAGTTAAAGGGCGCGGATCAAAAGTGCTGATAAAAGACTTGCAAATATCGTACGACGAAAACTGGCAGCGCAACCACTGGCAAACCATCGTTTCGGCCTATAACTCATCGCCATATTTCGAGTATTACCAGGATGAGCTTTCCCCGTTTTTCGAGAGCAAAACCAAATACCTGCTCGACTATAACCTGCAAATACACGAACAACTTTGTGATTTTTTCGAGATTGAAAATAACATCCTATTAACCGAAGACTTTGAGCGAGTACCTAAAAACACCTTCAATCTGCGCGATGGAATCTCCCCTAAATTAAAACACAATCCCGATGCTGTATTTCAGCCACAAACATACACACAGGTATTCTCCGAAAAATATGGTTTCCTTCCAAATTTAAGCATCCTTGATCTGCTTTTTAACGAAGGCCCAAATGCTTACACCATTCTGTTACAAAGTTTACAGAAGAAATAATTATACCAATTATGAAAATGATTAAGCTATTTTGAATTATTTTCAAATTGGTTAAATGCCGATATATAAAAACAAAGTCATTGGGAGTGCGCGAACCAATGACTTAATGTTTTTAATAATCGGTAGTAAAGGAAACAATCCCCCTTTTTTACTGTTCTAAATTTTATGAATCCAAAAAACAGTCAAATAAAAACCGGGATATTTTTAATGGTCTTTTCCGGGGTATTTTTTGCCGCCACATTGATTATTCCGTTTTTTGATTTGCCCACCAAAACTAAAGTTGCTGCATCAACAACAAGTTTTATACTTATGGAAGTTGTGTTTTGGGCTGGTGGACTACTGGTTGGGAAAGAACTGTTTACCAAATACAAAAAGCAGTTAAACCCGGTTAACTGGTTTAAAAAGAAAGAACAAAACGGGTAAAACTTAAGAAATTCCCCACAATAGAACTTCTTCAACTTTTCACCTTCTGAGCGCGCTTCCATCTTGCATTTCACGCTGATTTTTTGTAACTTATGTCTTACACCAAAAATCTTAAGCCATGAATATAAATGATTACATTTCATTTGCCTCAGCAAACCCGGTTTGCTATTTGGCAACGTGCGAGGGCGATCAGCCCCGGGTCCGAACCGTACTCTTATTTTTTGCCAATAAAACGGGCTTTTATTTCGGAACTCTCTCTCCAAAAGACATGTCGAAACAACTCCACCTCAACCCAAAAGTTGAGGTTTGTTTTTACAACAATCCGAAAGATATGGCACAGGCCAAACAAATGCGCTTAACAGGGACTGTTGAATTTGTAAACGACCCAAAGATCTTGCACAGGCTGCATGAAGATCGCCTGTTCCTCGACGACATATCAGGAAGAGATCTGGAACCAATTAGCGAAGTTTTTAAGGTTACCTCTGGCGATGTACATTTCTGGACATTGAGCGATGTTATGAATGAAGAAAATGTGGAACACCTCGTTTTCTGATTCATTTCAAATTCCCCCACACCATCAGTTTTTGTGATAAAATCAACTTGTAAGTAAACTCAAAATTTATTGTCATGAAAACTTATTTATCAATTCTAATTACGTTTCTATTAATTGCAATGGCATCCTGCGTTCAGGATGAAGCTGTAGAAGATGTTCTCTCTGAAAATGACTTACTAAAAAGCCATGAAATAGAAGAAGGAAAATATAGAGGAATCCTGGGCAGAGCAGCCGAGTGGTATATTTCACTACCGGAAGGCTGGGAAGAAATGCATCCCCGCTATATGATTTTTTATGCCCATGGATTACAAGATCCGGGAGAAGGCCCCAATTTACCGAGCGACACGATAAGTAACCGGTCCATAGAAGATATTATAACCGGAATGGGATTGGGTTATGCCACTACCAGTTACCGTGATGATGGTTTTATTGCAGACGATGCGGTGGAAGATATACAGGTACTTCGTAAAAAAGTATTCAAGGTACTGAAAAAAATGCCACCGGATTTTACCATTCTGGGAGGCCCATCAGAAGGTGGCTTGGTTACTGCCCTAACACTTGAAAGATACCCAACTAGTTTTAACGGCGCCTTATCAATTTGTGGCCCAATTGGTAGCTTCTTTGAGCAATTACAATACAATGGAAATTTCCACGTTCTTTTCAACTATTTCTTTGGAGCTGACCTGGCTGCATTAGGTTATAGCACTGGCAGTCCATTGGGTGTTGGAGAAGCAATTATGGATCAGTGGCGATCGGGAGAACTTCCTGCCGCGGTACAAGCAATTTTAACTACTGATTTAATGCAGGGTGGCACAAAACTATTTCAACTTTTAACTTGCGCAGAAGTACCTGTTGACATGACCGATCCTGTAGCAATGGTATCTGCAGCCTTGCAATGTTTACGATACAACATAATGATTACCGACGATTTAATTGACCGTCTGGATGGTATTGTCCCATTTAATAACATGGAAACGGGTTATAGTGGTTCTTTGAATGATGAAGCGCTGAACAACAACATTCTACGTGTTAACGAAAACAGTTACCTCTCTGCAATGATGAGTGTAAAAAAATACGAAACTACCGGTGATATCCAGATCCCTTTTGTAACCATACACACAACGGGAGATCACGTTACTCCATTCTGGCACAATGAGATTTATCGGACAAAGATATTGTCAAATGGTAATGAGATGTTGCACACCAGTCTTCCTGTATCGAACTACGGACATTGCACCGTTGAAGAATCAGATATTGTTGCAGGTTTAGGCATTGTGATGACAAAAATTACATTGATGCCATGATTGGCCATTGATCATTCTGCACTTGCCAATGCTGAAAGTATGTTATAAGTCAAGCAGATTATGAATCAAAGTTTAGTCAAATCTAATGAAAGGTGTTTCACAGGTGAATAAAATAGTCACATCCTCACTTCAGTTGATTCTTGTCGCATCTACTCTGAAAAAACGAAAAACATGAAATCATGAAAAAAACGAAATTTGACCTGAACGGACCTGATGTAATTAAACTATCATGGTTACTCAGCAACGGGCAGGTTTCTATGCTTACGTGTACTAATGCCGAAAAAACGGTTAACGGTATTATTACAGCTTGCTGGATAACACCAACTTCTCATGATCCCCTTTTATTAACTGCATCTATCGGAAATGGCGAAAAGGGCACTGAGGCCTATCGTTTTTGCCATTCGCTGATTATCGAAACCAAAGAATTTGGATTGAATATTCCGACAACTGACCTTACTGAGGCTATTTTTAAAATTGGCACAACACATAGCAACGAAATAGACAAATTTGCAGAAGCCGGATTAACGCCCTTGCCTGGCAAAAAAATAAATGCCCCCTTGATTGCAGAGTGTTTTTTGAATATCGAATGCAAAGTAATCGTCAATTATATTACAGGCGATCACACCGTTTTTGTAGCAAAACCAGTTGCAGCAATTATGAATGAAGATGTGATCGTTAATGGTAAATTCTCCGACAAGTATCACGACAAAAAGAACCAGGTACAGATATGCGACTTGATAACAATGTGGAATATGTGGTAAAATAATTTAAAGCTGAGATTATGGAAAACAATTTAAAAAGAAAACTGGGACATTCGGGCATTGAAGTAAGTGCCATGGGAATGGGTTGCTGGGCTATTGGAGGTCCTACAACCCTTCAAACATTACCCCTGGGTTGGGGAGAAGTAGACGACGCTGAATCGTTGCGCGCTTTGGAAAAAGGAATTGAAATGGGCATTAATTTTATCGACACCGCCGATGTTTATGGTGCCGGTCACTCCGAGAAATTAATTTCACAGGTAATTAAAGGCCGTCGCGAAAAATTGGTAATCGCCACGAAATTCGGTATGGGTTATAATCCCAAAACAAGAGAGGCGGTAATGGGCACAAAAGTAACACCCGAGTATACTCGAAAAGCATTGGAGAGCAGTCTTGCACGTTTGAAAACCGATTACATCGATTTATACCAACTGCACATTTCAAATCTTAATCTGGAGGCTGCCGGACTTATTCGCGACACACTTGAGGACCTGGTGCAGGAAGGAAAAATAAGAGGTTATGGCTGGAGCACCGACGATGAAGAACGTGCCGCCTTTTTTGCCGAAGGAGATAACTGCATAGCCGTTCAGCATGAATTGAATGTTTTTATTGGCAACAAAAAAATACTAAAACTGTGTAAAGAACGAAAGTTAGCCAGCATTAACCGCGGGCCACTGGCAATGGGTGTACTTACAGGAAAATACAACGACCAATCAATAGTTTCTGAGGATGACTGCCGCTCAATCGTACATCTTTTGGGTGATGAATATTACATGTTTTTCGACGAAGGAAAACCAAAACCTGCGCTGCTGAAAGAGTTGAAAGCCATTGGCGAAATATTACGAAGTGATGGCCGCACACTGGCACAGGGTGCACTTGCTTGGATTTGGGGAAAAAGCAAACGAACAATTCCAATCCCGGGCTTTAAATCTGTAAAACAGGTAGAAGAAAATGCCGGTGCTTTAGAGTTTGGTCCTCTTACTGAAAGTCAAATGGGAGAAATTAAATCAATTCTGAAAAAAGAGCTGGTTCATTGAGTGCTGACACAAGCAGATAAAAATAATCTTTCATTCAGAAAAAGGCTTGTCAATAAGAGCAACAAAAGGCTTCGAAAAATCGAAGCCTCTTGTATTGTTGTTACAATATTTTAAAACCTAGCGTAAGTATTAACGATGTCGATTTTCCGTTAAAAAAATCCGGATCATCGTATACTTTACCAGCATGTTCCATACGGGCATCAAGCGTAAAGAACAAAACATCAACCCCTAAACCATATTGTACCCCGAACAAGTTATCGTTGAGGAATTCATCATTAAATTGATCTGAACCTTCCGGGTAATTAGCATCAGTTACAAAACTGAATACCGGACCGGCCATAATCCGAAAATCAATCATCGAACTTTTTACCAGTTTGTATCCCAAAAGAACCGGCACATCTACGTTTTTGTAATCAAAACCACCAGAGAAAGAATTGAATGATAAATCACCACCTTTTTTACTAAAATAAACTTCAGGCTGAACATATAAGCGGTTAAATCCTACACGGCCAAATGCCCCCCAATGTACTTTTGTAATGGCATCAGAATTCAGATCAAATTCCCCATCTAGACTCATGTTTGAATAGTGCAAACCGGCTTTAAGTCCCAAATCAAAAACAGGTTGGGCAAAACCTATTGATGCAAATAAAACAAAGAGAGAAGCAAAAAGAAGTCGTTTCATAACTATTGTATTTTTGTATTGTGTTTTGATTATAACGTTAATATTTCTGTTTAAGTATACGGAGTTTTTATGAATATGCCCGAACCTTTTTCCCGGAAATTCAGGCACGAAAATTGTTTCTTACATTTTCAAAACAAATTAGCCATGAAAAGACACCGACCTTATCTGCTCATCCTAAGCACGCTGCTTTTGTTTCAAAGTTGTTCGAGCCCCAAATACATTTACGACAAGTCCAGCTACGAGCGACAAAAAGAATTGCTTTCAACACACGGAGGAAATGTTTTTGCAGAAGTAATGGTTGGAATTGGAAGTGCTTTTGTTGGCGCTATGCTGGAATGTGAAGTAGACTATGTACCCTCTGAACAACAATTTAAAAAGCTCAAGCTGATAAACCCAACAAACGACACGATTTACGTTAATATGTTAACTGATTTGGTTTGGGACAACAAAAACTATTGCGATTTTATGGATATTCGCATTCCGCCAAAATTAAACTGCAAAGTAATGGTGCCCATGCACGCTGCCTACAATTTGTATTTCAGCAACACCCCGCAAAGCGATGATGACGAAATGATTGAAATATATACCACCGATGTAAAACGATTCCGCCTTAACCCCGGAATGACAATAGAAGCCAACACCTCTTCTGAAGAAAAGTAATCTCACAAAATGCTCAAATACATTTTTGTTAATTGGTCCGCTTCTGACAAATCTCAAGTAGCTTTTTCAGCAATTTTCGCTAATTCTTCTCCTCCGCCCCAAGTTTTCAGTAAAAAATACTTTTTGAGATAGCGGGATTTTAAAATCCTGTATATGAATCAATAATTCAAGGGTGCAGTCCGGCATTTTACGGTTGATTTCCATACTCTCAGTGTCATAACTTTATAATAGAAAACCAAAAATGCGACATTATGAATGTGGAAGAAAATATCATTTCACTCATCTCGGAGCAAGCTGCGGGGAACTAACCCCAAAGAGATTAGAAATTTCAAAAACAAGTGAGATATTCGGGGATAATTTTTCTTTTACGAGTTGAAAAAACTCTTTTTGAATAATACTAACCCGATGCATGGATTTTATTTAAAAAATTAAACACTTGTTCAAGCTTTTACGGTTCGTTTAAGATTTGGATTCACATCCATCAAAATTTATCATAATTTAAAATTGTTCCATTTAATAATTACGGATCATTACCTGTTGCAAAAAGGTTACTAAAAGCCAGCAATTAAATTGTTAATAGCATGGTGATAAAATGAAAGTTTATTTTACTGTTTTTGATTGACTTAAGTTACTATTTTCCTTAAATTGTAAATCATACAGGGAGGGGAAATGAAGAACTTAAAAAATAATGTTGGGACAGTTGTTGGCGTAGTAACAATTCTAACATCGACAGTCCTGTTTTTCCCAATAGCATTTGATAATCAAAGACTTTACACGATTATTATTTACACATCAATAGCCATATTGCTTTTGCTGTTGTTCTTCCTGATATGGGTAAATGTTTTTGCCACAGACAAGCATAAAAATCATTATCCAGATTAATTAAGAGCCTTATCCTAGGTACTTTTTAAATTCACGATAATCTTTAACTACCTTAAAATTTCTCGGTAATTTCGGACTATGTTCTCTTACCTGCCAGCCAGTTATAAACACCTTTTGATGCTGATACAATTTTTTTAAATTTTCGAGGTATATTTCCAGATCTTCTTTAAGAATAGGACTGATGAATGCTGTAAAAATAAAATCCAGCTCCACGTGAGATCGAAGCTTTTCAAGGTCAGCAAACGGCACAAACTGCCCCAAATAAATAACATTGTACCCCGACTCCACAGCAAGGAATGAATAAAACAACAAACTAAGTTCGTGTAATTCTTGTTCAGGAAGATAAAACAGAATGGTCTTTCCCTTCGTATTGGTAATGCCTTGATCATCAATGGCCGCTATTATCTTCTGACGGATAAAACTGGTGATATAATGTTCCTGTGCGGGAAATATAGATCCAACCTGCCAGAAGGTGCCAATGCGCTCGAACAAGGCGAAAAATATATTTTGCATCGCCTTTTCAAGTCCGTATTTTTCAATAATCTCGTTTATAAGCGCCGTAAAACCAGCATTATCAAAGTTTACCATAAAAAGTAAAAGCTGATCGACATAACCTTCTTCCGACTTTTTTGTTTTGGCAACATCAAGCACGGTTTGTTTAATGTCATCTTCTTTCCAGGCGGCAACTTTCGAGATTTTATAACCGTTTCGCACCAACAATGAAACATTCAACATACGTTTTAAATCGTCATCGGTGTAATACCTGATATTGGTATCGGTTCGTTCTGGCTTTAGCAAATCATACCGTTTCTCCCAAATTCGAATGGTGTGCGCCTTAATACCCGATAAGGTCTCCAAATCTTTTATTGAATATCCTTCTGTTTTCATTTCTCAGAAATTATGTTGTCATGCGTACCTAAACTATCTTAACAACATCGGCAACAGGTTTTTTGTTTAAGAATAAAACTACAAATAATAAACAAAATAAAAATACCTTGCTGCATAAAATAATTTTTAAAAGAATATAGATTGAATGCTTCAGCATTTTAAATTTTATGTCATTTTTGTAAGAAATTGCACACTATGTTAAAACGAACTTTATTTCTAGCCCTGTTTTTTGTGGCAGGTTTACTCTCTGTTCATGCTCAGAGATACGCCATTGTAATCCATGGAGGAGCCGGCGTTATGTCGAAAGACAAAATGGACGAAGAAGCCCGCGCCAACTATAAAGCCAAGTTGAATGAAGCACTTGAGTTAGGCGAACAAATGCTAAAAGATGGGGCCGCAGCTACCGATGTTGTAGTGAAAGTGATTAACGTAATGGAAAACTCGCCACTGTTTAATGCGGGTAAAGGAGCTGTATTTACGCACGACGGGGTAAATGAACTGGATGCCTCGATTATGGAAGGCGAAACAATGAATGCCGGTGCTGTTGCCGGAGTTCAGGATATTAAAAACCCGATAAATGCGGCACGCGAAGTAATGGATAACTCGGAACATGTAATGCTGAGCGGAAAAGGCGCTTCGGAATTTGCCAAACAACAAGGACTTGAAATCGTACCTAATAAATATTTTTATACCAAACGCCGTTACCAGTCGCTGCAAAGTTTGTTGAAACGCGAACGCGAGCGCACTGAAAAAGATAATACCGGAACAGTGGGTTGTGCTGTTCTCGACACACACGGAAATTTATGCGCAGGAACATCAACCGGCGGAATGACCAACAAAAAATTTGGCCGTATTGGCGACTCGCCAATTATTGGAGCGGGTACTTACGCCAACAATAAAACATGCGCTGTTTCGTGCACCGGCCATGGCGAATACTACATTCGTTTGGGATTTGCCCGCGATATTTCGGCAATGATGGAATACCAAAATCTGAGTGTTACCAACGCGTGTAAAAAAGAAATCGACAAACTAAGCGAACTTGAAGGCACCGGCGGCGTTATTGGTGTTGATGCCGATGGTAATATTGCCATGGAATTTAACACCAGCGGAATGTTTCGCGGATACATAAAATCAAGCGGCGAAAAAGAAATTGCTATTTTTAAAAACGAATAAAAAGCTGTTGTCCCAAAATAAATAGACACAACGAAAAACCGGCATGAAGTTTCTTTATCCAACATTTTTGTTTGCATTACTGGCAGTTGCCATCCCAATATTGATACACTTGTTTAGCTTCAAGCGATATAAAACCGTGTATTTTAGCAACGTTAGTTTTTTAAAGGACATCAAAAAAGAGTCGAAAAAGAAATCGAGACTAAAACAATTGCTCCTTCTTGCCGCACGAATTCTAACCATAATTTTTCTGGTTTTTGCTTTTGCCCAGCCTTTTATTCCCACCAACGACGATGCACAGAAACAAAGCAAACAGTTGGTAGCCGTTTACATCGACAATTCATTTTCGATGAATGCACTTTCGGAACAAGGACAACTGCTGGAAGTGGCGAGCAACAAAGCCCTCGAAATTTGTATGGCCTACCCTCCCGGAACAAAATTCAGGTTATTTACCAACGATTTAAATCCGAAGCACCAACATATTTTTAATAAGGAACAGTTTATCCAGCAGGTCTCGGGTATTCAGGCCAGCCCGACCGTGGTGCCGCTATCGATTATTTACAACCGTTTCGCCAGCGAAATGAACGATAACGAAGCCGACAAAAACCTGTACTTTATTTCCGATTTTCAACGCAACATTACCGATATCGATAATTTCTCGGACGACGGGATTTTTAGCTATTACCTGCCGTTAGTTCCTAACGAAGTGGCCAATCTTTATATCGATTCGTGCTGGGTAGAATATCCGGCGCACCGATTGGGGCAGGAAGAAAATATGTTTGTTCGCATCAAAAACAGCTCTAGCCAGAATTACCAAAATTTGCCATTAAAACTGTTTCTGAACGATTCGATAAAATCGATTACCAATTTCTCGGTTGAGGCGCAAAACGAAATTATTGCCAACCTGAAATACAACAATACCAGCAGCGGATCGCAGTTGGGAAAAATTGAAATCACCGACTACCCGTTTACGCACGATAACAACTGGTATATAAGCTATTTTGTTGAGCCAAAATTAAAAGCACTGGCACTATACACTGATGCTGCCGACTCGCAAGAAGGACTGAATTATTTACGCGCCCTATTCAACAACGACGATTATGTGGTGCTCGACGAGATGAACAGGCAAAATCTACAGGCCAACCGTTTGAGCGACTACAACACCATATTTTTGCTGAACATCGACAATTTTTCCAGCGGCTTGTTAAACGAATTGGAATCGGTTGTTAGCGCCGGAACTTCAGTGGTGCTCTTTCCGAAATGGGTGACCGACATGAGTGCCGGAAACCGATTGCTCGCAACTTTTGGTGCGAACCGTATGGTACGCATCGACTCCACAAAACAAGATATTTCGGCTATTGATTACGAGAATAAGTTTTACGCCGATGTTTTTAAAAAGCGGGAAGAAAATCCCGTTTTGCCACAAGTTGATGGGCACTTCCGTTTTGCACAAACCATGCAAACCGACGAGCACACATTGCTGGCTTTTCAAAATGGCGACAAAGCACTCTCGCAACTCAATTACCAGGATGGAAAAGTGTGGGTATTTGCATTTCCGCTCTCACAAAAAAATGAACCGTTTGCCCGCGATGTATTGTTTGTACCAACACTTTACAACATCGTTTTGAATAGTTTACCAAAACAGGAAATGTCCTTTATTATTGGCAAAAACAGCTTTATCAACCTGCCCCGAAATCTAAACGTTGATCTAAACTCTTCAATCGAAATTGAGCATGTCGGGACGGGCGAGAAATTTATTCCCGTAAAAAATATAAACGGCAGAAATATACGTCTTGAATTTGGAGAACAGATAACTACCGATGGTCATTACCTGATTGAAAACGATAATAATATCATTGCGTCAATGGCGTTTAATTACAATCGTTTAGAATCGGATTTACGTTATTTCCAGACCAATGAACTGAACACCCGATTACAAACCAATCAGCTAAAAAATGCGACAGTTATTGAAGAAGTCGATCGCAATTTTTCAGAAATATTCGACGACATTCAGAATGGCCGCCAGTTATGGAAATGGTGTTTACTGCTTGCATTGTTTTTTATTTTGTGTGAGGTGTTTATTGCGCGTTTCTGGAAATAAGCGAAACCGTGCATTTCAGCTTAAATAGCTGATTTTTCTCACTGCTCTTTAACACCACTACTCCCGTTGCTTTTTAGGCGCAAAAATCGTATTTCTGCATTAAAATAAAACGACACACTATGACTAAATTAAGTTCTGCAGACTACATGGCCAAAGAGGATAAATTTGGCGCTCACAATTACCATCCGCTACCGGTTGTTCTATCGAAGGGCGAAGGCGTTTTTGTATGGGATGTTGAGGGAAAAAAATATTTCGATTTTCTGGCAGCCTATTCGGCGGTAAACCAGGGACACTCTCACCCAAAAATTCTAAAGGCACTTACTGATCAGGCACAAACGCTGGCATTAACTTCCAGGGCATTTTACAACGACGTATTGGGCGAATGGGAAGAATACATGACTAAACTGTTTGGCTACGATAAAATGTTGCCGATGAACTCGGGTGCTGAAGCCGATGAAACAGCACTAAAACTGATTCGCAAGTGGGCTTATAAAGTAAAAGGAATACCAACTAACGAAGCCAAAATTGTTGTTTGCGACGGCAATTTCCACGGGCGCACTATTACCATCATTTCCATGTCGAGCGATCCGGAGGCCTACAGTCATTATGGACCTTACACACCGGGATTTGTAAATATTCCGTACAACGATATTGATCGTTTGGAAAAAGAGTTGCAGGACCCGAATGTGGCCGGATTCCTTGTGGAGCCTATTCAGGCCGAGGCAGGCGTTTATGTTCCTGAAGATGGCTACCTGAAAAAAGCCAGTGAATTGTGTAAAAAATATAATGTGTTGTTTGTGGCCGACGAAGTACAAACCGGTTTGGCCCGCACAGGAAAAATGCTGGCTTGCGATCATGAGGATGTTCGCCCTGACATTTTGGTTTTAGGCAAGGCATTATCCGGAGGAGTTTACCCGGTATCGTGCGTGTTGGCCGACGATGAAATTATGCTGACCATAAAACCCGGCGAGCATGGCAGCACCTACGGCGGAAATCCGATAGCAGGAAAAGTTGCCATGACAGCACTCGATGTTATTCAGGACGAAAAGCTTGTTGAAAATGCAGAGCGACTAGGCGAAATATTCCGCGAAGAAATGCGTGCGATCGATTCGCCATTGATTGAAATCGTTCGTGGAAAAGGATTACTCAATGCTGTAGCCATAAAACCTACCAATGGCAAAACTGCCTGGGATGTGTGCCTGGCACTAAAAGAAAACGGCTTGATTGCCAAGCCAACACACGAGCATATTATTCGTTTTACGCCTCCACTTGTAATTACTGAAGAACAATTAATGGAAGCGGTTGAAATCATAAAAACTACGATAAAAGAGTTTGAAGCTTAATTTATAAAATAGTGATACTATCACTTGGAGTGATAGTATCATTATAATTCACAATCGAATCGCAAATTTCTTCAAACGCTCATCAATCATTTCATCCGGAATAATTGTTTTAAATGCATCGCCAACGGCGTTAATGATTCGCTCCTTCACAAAATTCTTGTGAATAACAATCGATACCTCACGAATTGCCGGCGGGTCTTTAATCTCGCGCACATTTTCTCGCTGCTCATCACTTAGCAAAGGCAAATGCAATTCGGGTATTAAAGTATAACCACCGTTTAAATCAACAATTCGTACCAGCGTATCAATACTTCCGGCTTCAAAAATATGATTGTAAGGCAGTTTGGTGGTACAGAAATTAAAAACCTGATCGCGCAAACAATGTCCTTCTTCCAGCACCCACAATTTCTCCTGCGGCATATTTGTGGGATTCAGCGGAACATCCTTCAGCGGATGATCGGCAGCGAAATAGGCATAAAAGCGTTCGTAAAATATCGGGATCTCCAAAAAGTCAGGTTCATCAAGCGGTGTGGCCGCAATAAACATATCAATCCGATCTTTTTTAAGCGTTTCAACCAGCGTTGCAGTGTTCATCTCCGAAATGGTAAGTTGTACCGTTGGACAACTTGCGCCAAACGTTTTAATAAATCTAGGCACCAGGTAGTTGGCCAGTGTGGGAATGACTCCCATGTGCAATGTTCCGCTTAACGAATCGGTTTCATTCCATACTAGTTCACCGATTTTCCGGATCTCTTTTATCGATCGTTCGGCCTGTTCAATAATCTTTTTACCCAACGCAGTTGGCTCTATCGGATGTTTCGACCGATCAAAAATATCAACTTCCAGCTCGGCCTCCAGCTTTTGTATCATCGTACTTAAGGTAGGCTGCGTAACCCCGCATTGCTTCGATGCAGTTACAAAATGCCTGTATTTATTCACCGCCAGAATGTATTCCAATTGTTGCAACGTCATGATATTGATTTTATCAATACAAATATACATTTTATCTGTTTGATTAATATAAATAGACGCATTATGTTTGCAACAGAATTTAAAGAGAAACACAAATAAGTTAAATATTTAAAGAAAAAAACTATGTCACAAATTGGAAAACAAGTAGTAGATTTTGAAGTACAAGCATTTGCAAACAACGATTTCAAAACAGTAAAAAAAGAAGATGTATTAGGTAAATGGTCGATCTTTTTCTTCTACCCTGCCGACTTCACTTTCGTGTGTCCTACCGAATTGGAAGACCTGGCTAACAAGTACGAAGAATTTAAAGCTACCGGCGCCGAAATTTATTCAGTATCAACTGATACACACTTTGTTCACAAAGCATGGCACGACACTTCAGAAACGATCAAAAAAATCAACTACCCAATGTTGGCCGACCCTACAGGTGTAATAACCAGGGGTTTTGATGTAATGATTGAAGAAGCAGGTTTGGCCGAGCGCGGAACTTTTATTGTAAATCCACAAGGCGAAATTGTTGCTTACGAAGTTGTTGCCGGAAACGTTGGTAGAAATGCAGACGAGCTGCTTCGCCGATTGAAAGCACTGCAATTTGTTGCTGAGCACCCATCGGAAGTTTGTCCTGCAAAATGGGAAGAAGGACAGAAAACATTAGAACCAAGCATCGACCTTGTTGGTGTGATCTAATCGACGTCTCAAAAAAAGAAACTTAAAAAATCAGGAGCAGTATTTTCAGCTGCTCCTTTTAAAAACCAAAGTCATGTTACAACAAGCCATAAAAGATAAATTACAAGAAGTTTTCAGCCCGCTAAAAAACAATTACACCTTTCAGGTTGCAGTTGCAAATTCTCATCCTGACAAAGCCCAGCTAATTGGCTTGTTGGATGACGTTGCATCTACCTCAGAAAAAATTAATGTTACCGTTGAAGAAGAAAAAGGGCTTGAATTTACCATCTTAAAAAACAATATTCCAACGAACATAATTTTTCGTGCAATACCTAACGGGCACGAATTTCCATCGTTGCTAACCGCAATTTTAAACCTCGATGGCATTGGTAAAAACCTGCCCGATGAAGCGGTTGCCAACCAAATAAAAGGATTAAAAAGCGAGATTGTGTTAAAAAGCTACATTTCGCTAACCTGTACAAATTGCCCTGAAGTTGTTCAGGCACTGAATGTTTTAACTATAATAAACCCAAATGTTCGTCACGAAATTATTGATGGACAAATTGATAAAGAAGAAGTTGAAGCACTGGGAATACAAGCTGTTCCAACGGTTTATGCCAATGGCGAACAATTACATGTTGGCCGATCATCAATTGGAGAGTTGCTGGCGAAACTGGAAGAAAAAGTAGGATCAGAACCAATTGAAACACCACCCGTTGAAAAAGAGTACGACGTTGTAGTTGTTGGAGGAGGACCTGCAGGCGTATCAGCAGCAGTTTATTCAGCACGGAAAGGATTTTCAGTGGCATTAGTTGCCGAAAAAGTTGGAGGCCAGTTAAACGAAACCGTGTCGATTGAAAATATGATTTCGATACCACAAACTACCGGCACAAAACTTTCGGCCGACTTAATGAGTCACTTAAAAGATTACCCGATTGATGTTCTGGAAAATCGTCGCGTTGAAAATGTAAGTGTAAAAGACGGATTGAAAGAAGTACAAACATCGTTAAACGAAACATTTAAAACCCCTGCCCTGATTATTGCCACCGGTGCCAGCTGGAGACGTTTAGGCGTTCCGGGCGAAAACGAATACATCGGTTCAGGAGTGGCATTCTGTACACACTGCGACGGGCCATTCTACAAAGGCAAAAAAGTGGTTGTTGTGGGTGGAGGAAACTCCGGTTTGGAAGCAGCTATCGACCTATCATCGATCGCATCGGAAGTTACCGTGCTTGAGTTTATGGACGAGTTAAAAGGCGACCAGGTTCTTCAAGACAAAATAAAAACATTAGCAAATGTAACCGTGCATACCAGCGCACAAACAACTGCAGTAATTGGCGATAGCAACAAAGTTACTGCACTGGAATACAAAAACAGAGAAACAGAAAAAATAGAAACAATTACAACTGATGGCGTATTCGTTCAGATCGGATTGGTAGCCAACAGTAAAGTATTTTCCGAAGTGGTTGATACCAACCGCATGGGAGAAATTGAGATCGACGCACATTGCCGAACAAAACAAGCGGGAGTCTATGCTGCCGGAGATGTTTCGGTAGTTCCTTACAAACAAATTGTAATTGCAATGGGCGAAGGATCGAAAGCTGCCCTCTCAGCCTTTGAAGACAAGATTAAAAATAAGTTAGTTCAGAATTAAAAACTGATAATTAACAGTTATACATTTTTCGTTTTTAATTTATCCCGGCATTTTGTCGGGATTTTTTTGCTTAAAGATTATTGAAAAACTGCTAAACTGTAAAATTGTTGAAGAAATGCTGAACCTGTTACAGATCTCTCTCCGTCAGCTGACGGATCGAGGTGACAACAACCTTGAAACTGAAACTATTTCAACGGTGAATCAGGTTCGTTTTTGAAAACAGCATAAAGGATCTGATCAACTAACCAGGCCCAAAGTTTAGCCACAAGAACAATCACTTTTCCATCCCAGAAAGAAACGATCATTTTTCGCCGACGGTTTTTAATGGCGCGATACATAATTGAAGCACAGCGCTCAGCCGACATCATCTTATTTTCGTTTCGCGGTGTTTTTCCCTGTTGACTTCCATCGGCAACCAACGCTGTTTCACGAATTTCAGAAGCGGTAAATCCGGGGGCAACAACCAAAACGTGCAATCCGGCACGCAGGTATTCAACACGCAGCGTATCAAGGAATCCGCGTACTGCAAATTTCGATGAGGAATAGCCGGTGCGACCAGGTAAACCAATGTAACCGCCTGTTGATATTACACCTGCAACAGAACCTTTTTGTTCCAACAAATACGGAAGTGCATATTTGGTGCAATAAACGGTTCCCCAATAGTTTACGTCCATCACTTTTCGTAAAACTTCGGTTTCAACGTCTTCGAGCGCCGCCCGCATCGAAATTCCCGCATTATTAATAAGAATATTGATTTTTCCGAACCGCTCGATGGCTTTATCGATCAAATGCTTGCAATCCTCTTCATTCGAGACATCAGTTTTTACCGGCAAAACTTCAACATTGGAGAGTTTTTCTTTAAGCACCTCTAAACGCTCAATTCTACGCGCAGCCAATACGAGGTTAAACCCCTCTGCTGCATACTTTTCGGCCAATGCTTTTCCTATTCCTGACGAAGCTCCGGTAATTACAACTACTTTGTCTGTCATTTAATAATTCAATTGATATTGCTGTCTGGTTGCCCAGATAATTTGCGACGGCAAAATACGCATTTTTCTGTTTGTATTTGGAGGATTGCCGAATATTATTCGGCAAAAATCCCAGAGAATGAATAAAAGTTATTCGAATAATAATGATAACCGCCTGCTTTAAACCAAACAGCAGCCAATGCTATTTAAATAATTTTTTAAGGCCGTCTCCCAACTTATTCAACGAATTTTTCAGATCATCCTTAGTGGCATCGGTAACGGCTTTTTGCGTAGCGCTTAAATCAAGATTTACTTTTGCATCGCCAACAGGTCCTTTCAGAACCACTCCGGCCGGCAACATGGTAATCTTTTCATTTCCCGGCAATACAGCAAGAATTTTCTGAATATCAGGACCAAACATTTCCCGTTCAATGTTAAAATCAAGTCGCATATCGAGCAAACTTTCGGCATTCAAACTTCCACTAATGGTCGTTTCCTGTCCAATTACTTTTGTGGTAAACGGACGAAGCAACAAACTTCCATCTTCAACGGTTAAGTTTGCTGTAAAATCTCCTATAGTTACATTCTGAAGCTTTTCCTTTTTCAAAATCCCGCTCAGTTGATTAAACAATGGTGAATCTTTAATCTCAACATTATTGGTGCTGAATGATCCTTTTCCGTTTGTTGATGCTGCAATCAGTTTCAGTTGCGGACTCAACCTCCCTTTCATTCCCAGACTTGTACTTAGTTTTCCGGTGCTGTTACCTGCACCCGGAATAAGTTTCCGAAAACCAGCAACCGTATGGTACATGGCAGGAATATCGAATTCGTCAATATCAAAACCAAAATCAAATAAAGGCTGGTTTTGAGTAGTATTTTCATACGATCCGTTGAGCGTCATTTTTCCATCCAGCATATTCATGTCCAGTCCGTCGAGTACCAGTTTTTTATCCACTGCCCGAACTTCTCCTTTTATGGCTGTAATCGGTATCCGGTTGAAAACAGCACGGTTTATGGTTGAGCGGAAGGTGATATCAATATTTTCCGGCACGTCAAAAGCTAATGTTTCCAGTTCTTGTTCGGTATCCTGAGTTTCTGAGTTTTGTTCAATCTTTTCTTCCATCACCTGCAAACGTAGCAACTCGTTTAAGTTTACGTAGTTCGAATTCAGCTGAAGATTCCCTTTTAATACGCCATCTTTCATTACATAATTCAGGTAATTACTCACTTTTCCTGATAAACGAAAATCACTTTCACCAACTTTAAGAGTGAAATTGCCGAGGTTAATATTCTGTGGCGAAAAATCCAGTTGTCCCGAAGGAATTACCACTTGCTGGGTAAGATCGGGCGAGTCGTATACAAAGTTGTTCAACAGTACTACACCATCCGATTTTATTTTGTCGTAAGCCTCTGCTTCAACATCTGAGTATCGACCTTTGGCAAACAAATTCGCATCAATAATTCCGGAGATATTTACGCTGTCCATTGGCAGCGCATCTTTTAAATGATCAAGATTTATTTTGCCAACAAATGCGCCATCGAACTGCAGATCGCTAACAGGATTAGAAATCTTTACGGTCAGATCAACCGGGTTGTTGCGAATTTCGGCGTGCGCTTTATTGATATTTATTTTCAGCAGATCAAGATCGCCCTGTGGTTTCCCGATCAGCATTTCTGCACTGATATTTTTGATTTCCTCGGGCATCTCGGCATACTTAAAATTGCCATTATCTACTTTAACCTGCAGGTCGATTTTCGGATAATCCTCATCAATATAATACCCAGAAACATCTCCTGAAATCGTTGCTGATCCCGTGGTTGTAATGTCGGTTAAATATTCCTCATAGTCTTTGGGTACCAGTGCCAAAAAGTTCTCGAAATCCGAAGCTTTTGTTTTTAGCTGAAGATTCAGAAAAGTAGTATCGTTTGGCACGCTGAAATCGCCACTCAATTCAAGTGGCAAACGATTTACCAGCAACTCACTTTCAGCAATGGTAAAAATCATCGATTCGAAATCAACGTCAAGCAGAGTTTTCAAATCCAGCGAAGTATTTGAAACGTATTTAACGCCTTCCATGGAATAGGTAAGATTGCTAATCACTCCCCCAATGTTCAGTTGCGTGGTATTGCCAAACATTTCGCCCGAAATATCCAGGTTTATGTCTTCCAGATCAGCACACATATTAGCCAGTTTATCATTGTAGACAAGATGTGCATTATTCACTTCAATATTTTTCAACGCTAATTGAAACTCCTCAGCATCAGTTGTTGTTGCACTTTTCTTTTCTGCCGCCCCCGAAGCCGGAGCAACATCCCAGTTTACATTTCCAGATTCTGCAACAACCAGGTTCAGCGACGGTTTTTCAAGAATAATTTCCTCGATACTGCGGTCGGAACTAAAAAGCGACGACAAATTCATTGTTGCTGCAAAATGTGGTACATTCAGCAACGTATCTTGCGAAAACTCCTCTTTTCCTTTGATCAGCACATCCTGTAGGTCGACAGTAACTTTCGGGAAATTTTTAAATAACGATAGTTTCAGGTCGGCGAATTCTACCTCAGCGTTCAGCTGTTTATTGAGCGTGGTTTTCGCTGTATTTAGAATATTTTGTTTAAAGAACACCGGAATTGACAAAACTGCTCCAAAAAGCACTACAATTACGATAAGTATAATGATAATAATTCGCTTCATATTTTTCTGTTTTCTGATTCAAAAATACATCTTTAGAACGTTTAATAACGTTAGAAGTTGTTAAAAAGTTAGAAGAATTAAGCCCGAAGACAGAAGCTGGAAATTATAACTCACCGAGGACCATTCTTCGCAGCAATTGCAGCGCAGTTTGTCCGGACCGCACAATATTTCGGTCGCGCTGATCGCCAACAAAAGTGTATTTTTTTACCAATGTTTTCTCCGGCCCTGAAACAGCGATCCAAACCGTTCCAACAGGTTTTTCTTCTGTTCCTCCCGTTGGCCCGGCAATTCCTGTGGTTGCCACGGCATAATCAGCCTTCATCACACACTTTACGCCTTCAACCATTTCGAGTGCCACCTGCTCGCTAACGGCACCATATTTTTCCAGATTTTCGCGACTAACTCCAAGCAACTGCTCTTTCATTTCGTTTGAATACGATGTAACCGAACCGTTATAATACGCCGAACTTCCGGAAACAGAAGTAATAAGATGTGAAATATAACCGCCCGTACAACTTTCGGCAACGGCCAGTTTTTTGTTTTGTAAAACCAACTGCCGGCCAATTACTTCCGACATGGTTTCAGTGTTATAGCCAAAAATGGCTTCAGGAATTATTTTCTGAAGCTTTTCTATTTCGCTCTCCACATCGCTTTTCAACTCTTCAACATCATCTCCAATAGCAGAAAGCCGCAATCGCACCGCCATTGGATTTGGTAAATAAGCCAATTTAATATTTGCAGGCAAAGCATCTTCCCAATCAGCGATTCGTTCGGCCAGCATCGATTCAGGAACGCCCTGCGTCAAAACAGTTTTATGGAAAATAGCTTTTGTGCGTCCGGTTTGGCGCAAACGTGGTAAAAGCTCAAACTCCACCAAATATTTCATTTCAAATGGCACACCCGGCATCGACACAAAAATGGTATCTTTCTTTTCGAACCACATGCCCGGAGCCGTTCCCATTTTATTGGGCAAAATGGTACACGATTCAGGTAACATCGCCTGATCGCGGTTCAACTTGTTCATATCGATTCCTCGATGTTTGAAGCGCTCAACAATAGTATCTAGCGTAGGCTGGTGAAAAACAAGTTTGGTATTAAAATACTCGCAAAGCGTGTGTTTGGTAATATCGTCTTTTGTTGGACCAAGTCCACCGGTAATTACTACCAAATCGGCATGTTTTTCTGCATTTTTTATGGCACGCATAATATGATCGTGATCATCGTGAACCGAGGTTATCTGATAAATTTCAATACCATTCAGGTTAAACTGCTCGCCCATCCAGGCCGAGTTGGTATCTACAATTTGCCCGATCAGTATTTCATCGCCTATGGTAATTATTTCTGCATTCATTTACTTAATTTAAGTACACTTCCTAAAGTTGTGTTCTGTTTTCCGAACCGCAAAATTAACAATATATAATGCAAAAGGACAAAGTAGAAAGGTAAAATTATCAGTATTCAGTCTCAGTTCTCAGTTAGTAGTTTTTCAATTTATAAGTTTTTCAATAATGAAAATTTAACCACAAAGTTGCACTGAGGAAGCACAAAGTTTCACAAAGAAGAAAATTCAAGGTTTTGAGTTCAGAATATAGTTCAACAGTTTTGCAATTTCACAATTCAGCAATTTATCAGTTTTTCTCCTCCGAACATAATTTCAGTTACTTTTGTGTAAACAAAACGAAATATAAATGAAATCTTTCAAAAATACACTCATACAGATTACACACAACGGAATGGGCTCAGGAAACGAAGAACTTGGCCAACTACTGGTAAAAAACTACCTGACATTACTTTATGAGGAAGAAGAACTCCCCAAAGTAATTACATTTTACAACGAAGGTGTAAAACTTATCTGTTCCGGTTCGCCTGCACTTAAAAGCTTAAAAACACTCTCAGAAAAAGGAGTAAAACTGGTGGCTTGTAAAACCTGTCTGAATCAGTTTAAATTATTGGACAAAGTAGAAGTTGGCATCCCCGGCACAATGGTTGACATTATGCATTTTCAGAAGGTAGCGCAAAAGGTTGTTAACCTTTAGATTGAAGGAGTTTAAACTTTGTGACTACTCGGTGCAACTATGTGGCCAAGATTCAATTGAAAAACTGTTAAATTGTAAAATTGCAATCTGTGACTGAAAACTGCGACTTCGACTTTTCTTCTTTGTGCAACTTTGTGGTTAATTCTTTTATGCTGAAAAGTCAATGCTTTAATGCAGAAATGCTTTAATGCCATAATCAGTTATAATACCGTTATAACAGAATATGCAAGTGCTCCTTGGCGTCTTAATGCCTTTGCGTGACTTCGTTTTCTTATTTCTCAAACGATTTTAAAAATGCCAGACGCTGCAACAAAGTTGGGTGTGAGTAATGAAAGAATACAAAGGTTTTGTGAGGCGTAAGGTTACTCAGGTTATTGATCGACAGCTTTTTTAATGCCGAGGCCAGAGCCTCCGGTTTATAATTTTCGGCAGCAAAACGATCGGCCTGGTATTCATTTTTCCGCGAAAGTATATTCATAAAAATTCCGGTAAAAAAGGAAATTGGCGAATACAACACACCAAAGGCAACCATACCGATATGAAAATTGGGCTCTCCTACTCCCAATGCAGCACTTAAAACCGGACTATCGATCAGTAAACCAAAAACAAACAACACAATGGCTGTTTGTACCAATCCAATCAAAAGTCCCTGCACCACGTGTTTCTTTTTGTTGTGGCCAATTTCGTGCGCTAAAACGGCTACCAACTCTTCGGTTTCCAAGTCATTTATCAAAGTATCGTAAAGAACAATACGCTTTTTAGCTCCCAAACCTGTAAAATACGCATTGGCTTTTGTCGATCGTTTCGATCCGTCGATCACAAAAATATTATCCAGTTTAAAACCTACCTTCCGGGCAAAAGCACTGATAGCATCTCGCAATTCGCCTTCTTCAAGCGGCGTTTGTTTATTAAACAACGGCACAATTAAATTGGAGTAAAACATGGCCATAAAAATGGAAAATGCAGAAACCACAATCCAGGCATAAATCCAGAACATTTTGCCCGTTAACTGGTAGATAAAAATAACCAGCGCCAGCAATCCTCCTCCAATCAGAGCCCCCACCAGCCAGCCTTTAATTTTATCAAAAACAAATATTTTGGGCGTGGTTTTATTAAAACCGTATTTCTCCTCAATTTTGAAGGTGTCGTAAATTTCGAAAGGAATGTTTATAATATCGGAAGAAAACATTATAATTCCGAAGAAAATGAGGGCAGCAAGAATTGCATTTCCGGTAAAACTCCATGCCCAGCCATCGACCAAAGCAAAACCGTAAAACAAAAACATGGCTAACGTAATTACCATGCTAAAACTGCTGGTTAAAATACCGAACCGATGATTCTCGCGCTGATAAGCTTGCTGTTTCCTGTATTTTTCTTCGTCGTAAATCCCCTTCACTTCTTCGGGAATGGTATCACTCATAGTAGTGGTATTCAGGTACGAGAGGTATTTTTCGAAGATGAAATCAACAATAAGAATTCCGATAATGATCCAGAAAAGTATTTCGTGCATAGCTGCTTTGTTTCAATTTTGTGGCACAAAGATAACAGAAGAACAAAACCATGGAAAAATCACAAAGAAAACCATTTGTGAAATCAACTTCTGAATATCTTCTTCAGATTTTTGACTACTGCTGACTACCAATCAATAAACTTTCTGTTTTTTTTCCCACTTTTGCAGCGTTGCAACATGTAAACTATGGAGAAATACATCGAACTGTTAAAAACGCTAATTGCCACGCAGTCGTTTAGTAAAGAGGAAGAAAATGCTGCCGCCGTTATGCGTGCTTTTTTGGAGAAAGAAGGGATTGCCTATAAAACAAAGGAGAACAATACCTGGGCGTACAACAAATATTACACGGAAGAAAAGCCTACCATTTTACTCGACTCGCATATTGATACGGTTCGTCCGGCAAAGGGCTACACCAAAGATCCGTTTTCGCCCATTGAAGAAGGCGATATTTTATATGGCCTTGGAAGCAACGACGCCGGTGGCCCGCTGGTTTCGCTTCTGGCAACGTTTGTCCATTTTTACGAGCACGAAGATTTACCCTTCAACCTAGTTTACGCTGCAACTGCCGAGGAAGAAATTTCAGGGCGACGCGGAATGGAGATTGTAATTCCCGAAATTATACCAATTACCTTTGCAATAATTGGCGAACCTACAAAAATGGAACTGGCCATTGCCGAAAAAGGATTGTTGGTTTTGGATTGTTACGCTCATGGAAAATCCGGGCACGCTGCCCGCGAAGAAGGCGAAAACGCATTATACAAAGCAATGGAGGACATTGAGAAGCTGCGCAATTTTGAGTTCGAAAAAGTTTCTGATGTTCTCGGCAAAGTAAAACTTTCGGTAACTCAAATTGAAGCCGGTACGCAACACAACGTTGTTCCCGATAATTGCCATTTTGTGGTTGATGTGCGTACCAACGAACATTACACCAACAAAGAGGCCGCTGAAATTATCAGCCAACAAATCGAGTCGGAAGTTAAACC
Organism: uncultured Draconibacterium sp.; assembly: GCF_963677575.1. NCBI lineage: Bacteria > Pseudomonadati > Bacteroidota > Bacteroidia > Marinilabiliales > Prolixibacteraceae > Draconibacterium > uncultured Draconibacterium sp. Next base: position 5,243,137 of record NZ_OY782038.1, on the reverse strand, counting down.
ACGTTCAGTTCGTTTAAATTCGTCGGGCATTTCAGCGCATCACCCTTTTGCGAAATTGGTGAAGGAAAAAGGCATTACTATTTATGGCTCGCCAACCACATCCGACCAGGCTATTATCCCTTTCTTGTCGATAAAAATGGGACCCGGCGATTCAGCGCGTTCGCACACTGCCGACGAATACATACATAAAAGTGAAATTTATGCAGGTATTGAACGGTTTATTGAATTATTGGAAGAACTAAAAATCTGATATTACTCAACCACTGATTATTCGTCGGATACGGTCGTCAAGCGCTGCCTGATCGGCTGTAAAACTGGCTAATCCGGCCAGATTCAGTAAAGTATCAATTGCCAGTTCTCCGCTTGCAATTCGATCTGCCCAACGTTCGTGCTTTGGTATTTTACCGTCGTCGGAAATCAATTTATAATCCTTTTCGCTGAGGTACGGGAACAGATCGCCACAACCCGCTTCATGCACGCGGTCAATCAACTCATTTTCATTTTTTGGAAGATTGGCATCCAGGCTTTTTGCAAGCTCCAGTTCTTTTTGGCTTACCTCCCATAACTTTTCAGGAAAATATCCGGCAGCCTCGTCGGTTAAATCTACCGGGTAAACTTCTTTAAGTTTCGATTGGAAATTGCCATCCATATTTATTTTTCCATCGGCAGCCACTTTTGTGGGCATGGTATACACATCGGTTCCGGCCAGCGCATCCAACTGCGAATAATTACGCAAACTTGCTGCAATTAATTTTGTAGGTGTTTCATTGTTTTTGGTGAGTTCAGTAACAATATTTTGTGTTGAGATAACTGTTCGCTCTCCTGTACCACTGCCGCTTCCCAACCGATTATCTTTTATATAGGCGCCAATTCTGCCTAAAAACACATTACAATAATTAGGTTTGGTAATGGCTGCTACCATAGCATTTTGACGGGCCGAAAATTCAAGTGTAAAATTAATTTTCACACCCAATTCACGCAGTTTTCGTGCCCCCAACAATCCGGTTGCCGTGTATGGAACCTTCACGATAAACTGGTCGGGGCAAATGGAAAAATAGCGCAATCCATAATCAACAATGGCATCAAAATCATAAGCCGTGTTGGTGTGGAGTTCAACGCTTACAAAGCCACCAAACTTTTTGGCCAGCCGAATGCCATGTCGCGCATTCAAAATAAACGCGATCTCAACAATTTGCTCTTCAATAGGCAAGTCTTTCACAATTTCAACGGCCTGTTCAACAAAATCGTCATAAATTCCTTTCTGAATTTCTTTGTTAACCAACGTATTATTCGTTGTTAAAGCGGTCATTTCGGCCGACCAGTTTTTTTCGGCTTCCTCCATATCGCCAGTGTCGAGCCAAAGTTCGGTGCCTGTATTTTTTAATCCCTGCCAAAAAGAATCAGAAACGGCACTCACTTTAGTTTCATTTACATCTTGTAAAACAAATAGTTTGATCTTTTCCTTTAACGTTTCATTCATACTATTAAAATTGATTATATTTTTCGGTATAGTATGCAACTCGCACGTTTTTTAATATTCCTCTCTGAGGTAAAATTTCACATGCTCGTTTCATAATGGCTTAGCTTTGTAATTATACCATCATTACGTTAATTTAACTTTGGGGTTATACCCGACAAATCAATACTTACTAACTACTTTTTAACATTATGCACGTTCTATTCACGAAATATTGCCCGAATAAATAACTTTGTCACCATGTTACAGGAGATCAGTATTGCAGATTATATAAAACTGGCCGAATCGGTTCCGCTTGTTGATGTTCGCTCGCCGGGCGAATACGAAAAAGGGCACATTCCGGGTGCATTTAGCATTCCGTTGTTCTCGAACGATGAGCGGGCAGCTGTGGGCACGGTGTATGTGCAACAATCAAAAGAGAAGGCAATTGAGCTTGGGTATAAATATGTAACACCAAAACTCAACTGGTATATCTCGGCCTCAAAAGAGCTGGCTTCCAATGGTATAATTGCAGTACATTGCTGGCGCGGCGGAATGCGCTCGAAGTCGTTTGCCCAACATCTTTCTGACAATGGATTTTCAAAAGTTTATGTAATAACCGGTGGTTACAAAGCTTTCAGAAACCATGCTTTGGAATCTTTTAAAACAGAAGCCAATATTTGCATTCTGGGAGGTTATACCGGCAGCGGGAAAACACATATTTTATACGCACTAAAAGAACAGGGCGAACAAATTATCGATTTGGAAGGACTTGCCAACCACAAAGGATCGGCTTTCGGACGATTGGGAGACGGCAGCCAACCCACTATCGAGCAGTTTGAAAATAACCTGTTTTGGGAATGGAAAGACCTTGATTATAGCAAAAACATTTGGATTGAGGACGAAAGTCATCGCATTGGCCAGGTAAACATCCCCATGAACTTTTTTGAGAATATGAGAAGCCACCCGGTTATTTTCCTTGATATTTCGCGGGCAGAAAGAGCACGGTTTTTGGTTAAAGATTATTCGGCGGCCGACAAAGCAATGCTGAGAGATTCTATTCTGCGAATACAAAAGCGGTTGGGAGGATTAAATACGAGGTATGCACTGGAACACCTCGAAAAAAACGAGTTATTTGAAGTAGCGATGATATGCCTGATTTATTACGATAAATATTACCTGAGAGGTTTGAAAAACAGAGAACAACAGGATATTTATACGATAGAAGCAGCAACCATTTCACCCAAAATAATTACCCAACAAATTAAAGAATGTTATGAGTCAATCAGAAATAAAAGATATAAAGCTCACACAGTATAGCCACGGAGCCGGTTGCGGCTGCAAAATTTCGCCTAAAGTTTTAAGTACTATTCTTGAAACAAAACTTGACATGGGATTACAGCCGAACCTTTTGGTTGGTAACGACAGTCGCGATGATGCTGCCGTTCTTGATTTAGGAAATGGCACTGCCATAATTAGCACAACCGATTTTTTTATGCCCATTGTTGACGATCCGTTTACTTTCGGCCGAATTGCGGCAACCAATGCAATCAGCGATGTTTTTGCCATGGGCGGAAAACCAATTTTGGCCATCGCCATTTTGGGTTGGCCCATTAACAAACTTGCCCCGGAAATTGCCCGCGAAGTTGTTGAAGGAGGTCGTCAGGTTTGTAAAGAAGTTGGAATTAGTCTGGCCGGCGGCCACAGTATCGACAGCCCGGAGCCTATTTTCGGTTTGGCGGTTACCGGGCAAGTTGATTTAAAAAACATAAAACAAAACGACACTGCGACAGAAGGTTGTCAGTTGATTCTTACAAAACCACTGGGTGTTGGCATTTTAACCACAGCACAGAAAAAAGGTGTTCTGGCAAAAGAGCACGAACAAACCGCACCGGATTTGATGTGCCAGTTAAATACGCCCGGTTTTGAACTGGCAAAAATACAAGGTGTAAAAGCCATGACCGATGTTACCGGTTTTGGATTATTGGGGCACCTCACCGAAATGTGTGAAGGTAGCAATCTGTCAGCACACATTGAATACGATAAAATACCCACACTGCCAATGCTTCAACCTTACCTGGAACAAAATTGTGTTCCGGGCGGAACATTGCGTAACTGGGACAGCTACGGCCATCATGTTTCCATGAAAGAGGACAGCTATAAAAACATTTTATGCGATCCACAAACCAGCGGTGGTTTGTTACTCGCTGTTGAACCGGAAGCTCTTGCCCAAGTGGAAGCTTGTCTGGCACAATTCAACATTCATACAATACCATTTGGACAATTAACCGAAAAACAGGAACAACTTATCACTGTAGTTTAATATGGAACGAAACGCACATAAAGAGCCTGAGAAACAACCCAACAATCCGCTACACGGGAAAACACTTGAGGCTATTTTAGTGTACCTGGTAAGCTACTACGGTTGGGAGGAATTGGGCGATATCATCCGTATCAATTCCTTTCGTAATAATCCCAGTTTAAAGTCGAGCCTGAAGTTTTTACGCCGAACCCCCTGGGCGCGCGAGAAGGTGGAAAAACTTTATGTTGAAACGATAGAAAAATAAAAGTCTACCAGGCATCACAATTATTCGTTTAAAAATTGCAGGTTTAAACTGCCACTACCGGCGGAGCCCATACTTTTAAATCAATACATTCAATGCGGATTTTGTCGGCTTCAAGATTAACGATTACCCCGGAATGTATTTTTTGCATCATACAATGATGAGGTAAAAAACGTACGGTTTGTCCAACTGCAATATCTTTACCGGCCACCTTACCTTCAAAAGCAATAACCATGCATGGTCCCAAACTTTTATATTTTTGATTTTCATTGATACGCTGACAAGGACCAATGATATGAACCGTTAATAGACTATTTTCCTTTTCCAGAATTTTAGCATAATGAACCACCGGACATCCCAGGGGGCGATATTCAATAATATCGCCAATATTCAGCATTTCGTTAGTAAAATGAAGTAACACTTCGCGACAGGAATTTTCTCCATCAAAAGGATTGAGTATTACGTCGGCTTCATAATCATCAATAACTCCTCTTATTTTCTGTGACAAACAAGATTCCTCTTCGCGACTATTCATCAAAAGAATTAGCTTCGCTTTATTTTCCCTAAACTTTTCCTGATTTAGTACAGTGCAACAAGAAAGCTTTGTTTCATTTTTTATTAGTGCGCTTGCAAACTCGTCACAGTTTCGGTACGTACAGTTTCCACAGTTATAGCCCGGTAAGTATTTAATTATTTGTGTTCTCATTATTCACTTATTATTCCCCAACATATTCCTGAAATCCATTCATATTTCGCAATAATCCGCGGTGAAAATTTCGATTCACACGTTTTTCTCCTGCACAAAGTGTACAAACTGAAAATGGAGCATTGTGTCGTAATTGCTCATGCAGAGTAATTTCTTTTTTATTATCGGCAATCAATTGTGCCAGCTCTGCGCAACCTTGTCCACTTAGTCCGTTAGCATCAACAATTTTGCATTGCGGATTACATTCCAACACCCGTTCTCTGAAAATTTCACGCTCAGCTTGCGATATCATATCTCCTTTGGTTATCACTACAATATCGGCGCAACTTAAAAACGGCCCGGTTTTCATCGGATTATTAGGCCCCGCAGTAGCATCGGTAACACAAACTCCAATACAGTTTTCGGTGTAAGGGGCACACCGATGACACAGCCCCGCTGTTTCTACAATCAAATAATCGGAATTATTGTTTTGTGCAAACCTTATCATTTCGTCAGTATTATAAATAGAGAAATGATCGGGGCACATATCTTTTGACAAACCAAGTAAAACCGGAATATTACATTGAGAAAACCGTTCATGATCGTCGGTATATAAACAATCAATTTTAACAACTGAAGGGCGAATTCCTTGCCGAATAAGGGTTTTTAACATATGAAGCAACACTGCAGTTTTTCCGGCTCCCGGTGTTCCTGCAAATATATTTAGTTTCATTTCTTTGGTTTCTACATGTAACAGGCCGAATTAAGACAGCTGCCTAAAAGCTCTGTTTCAATGTATTCAATCATTTTTCCCTGGCGAACTTTTTCACGCAGGGCTAAAATTTCGTGATCTACCCTGTTCAATTGTTGAGCTACAAGTTTTTCCTGACCGGAACTTACAATTAAATCCCGCATTCCTCCAGCCTGCATTATAATTCGTTTATCGGAACTAAGTGCCAACACCGGATCATGTGTAACCACCAAAATAATTTTGCCCTGCCCTGATAATAATTCCAACGCTCTGTGTTTTTTAATCCCTGCATTTTCGATCTCGTCGATTAGCACAATTGGCGAAGCACTAATTACAGCCACATCGGCAACCATTAATGCACGGGTTTGTCCGCCACTTAAAATAGTAAGGTTATCTGTTTTGTGAATTGGCTCTCCTGTTAACTGGTTGGCCAGAGAAATAATTTCGTCAATATCAACTCCTGTTTTGTTGCGGCACCTGGCATGAAGATTTAGGAAATCGAAAACAGCCATATCGGCAAAAAAATTCATATTCTGGGAAAGCTGTGCCACCATTTTCTTCCGCGGATCATTTCTTTCAGCTTCATTCGGCACCTTTTCATTAATCAGTATTTTTCGTTGGGTACTTGTATCTTCCTGCGCAATTTGCTCGATATCTGAAATAAGTTGGCTTTTTCCGCTTCCGGTTGGTCCAACAATCCCAATTATTTCGCCGCGTCTTACGGTAATTTCATGCAACGATTCAGGCATTCCTTTTTTATCGATGCCTCCTTTAATAGTTATACTTTCAATGATTTCCATATATCTGTTTGAATTTTACACCAACAAAAGTCGGAAACAGATACCGTAAAAAAAACAGTTAATAATCGTATTTTTATTATACGCTTTTATACGTAGTGAGAGAATTTCTATACTTTAAAATAACCATTTCTTACAGCAAAAATCACTAGTTCAGCAGTGTTTTTCGATCGTGTTTTTAATAATATATTTTCGCGGTGTTTGTCAACTGTTCGCTTACTAATGTTCAACAAATCACTAATTTCCTGATTAGATAAGCCTTTGCAAATATTATATAAGACCTCGCTTTCTCGTTTCGAAATCTCTTTCTGCTGACTCACCGAATTTTTCTCGGTAATACTATTTAGCAGAGCTGTTAAAATTTCCGGAGAAAAATAATTACGGCCTTCGTAAACTTCGTTAATAGCCTGCTGAACATTCTCAAATTTCGAGTCTTTTAATAAAAATCCCCTGGCTCCGGCATGAATCATATCGGTATAAAAATCATCGTTGGCATACATCGAAAGTGCAATAACTTTTACTTCCGGCAACAGTTTTTGTAATTCCAGAGTGGCATCAATTCCATTTAGCTCGGGCATCTCAATATCCATTAATACAATATCAGGACAAACATTTCCAACTACTTTCAAAAATTCGCGTCCGTTTTGGGCTTCATGAATTTCTTCTACCCTACTCCAATTCGAAAGTAAAAACCGTAATCCTTCTCTAAAAAGGGAATGATCATCCACAATAAATATTTTTAGGCCTTTGCTCATTGTTCTATAGTTAAGTTGAAAGGATTTGCGCTTTTTGCTGCGGAAATTTAATGTCAACGCTTACTCCACGATTAGATTGACTATTAATTTCAATTATGCCATCCAACGATTTTACTCTTGACCTGATATTTGTTAAACCCATGCCCTTCCATTCGGTATTTTCAGGATCGAATCCAACACCATCATCTTCATACTGAAAATGAACAACATCAGACGCCGCAGCAATGGTTAGCACAGCATTTTTAGCATTAGCATATTTTAATGTATTATTAATTAACTCGCAGGCAATCCGATATATAATCACTTCAAAATGATGATTAAAACGAAGCTCTCCCATGTTTGATTTCAAAACAAATTCAGGAGATTCTGCAGAAATAATATTTTTTAGAAAAGTATTTATTGCCTTTTCAATACCATACCTTTCAAGCACCTGCGGATTCAAATGATTCGAAATTTCACGCGTGGTAACGATAGCATTTTTAATCGAGTGTTCTGTTTTTGTAACAATCTGACTATTTAATTTACCAAGCTCATTTTTATTCATGGCCGACAGAGCCATTTTTGCTGCAGAAAGAACAGGCCCTAATCCGTCGTGCAGTTCCTTGGCAAAATGTTTTCGTTCTTTCTCTTCGGTCGAAATAACTGCCGAGAGTAAACGAGTTTCGTTTTTTTCGCGTAATTTCTGTAAATGATCAAGAAGTAAAAATAGCTTACGAATATACACTGCAGCCAATAACATTGCTATCGAAATTACAACAGCAATCCAACTACTGAGATGCGAAGTATTCTGTTCCGAGGGGGAAGAAAATGTAACAATTAATTCCATCACCCGCCGCAGTGCCATCAAAAAGAATCCAACCGAAATACTAATCCAGGCAATATTGAAACGTGTTTTGGTTATTAAACTAATTGTAATACCAAAAGCAATAAACTGTAAAACAACTGCTATTATTAAGGCAACCTGAACAATCATTTTACAAAATTATTCTTATTCCGGATCAAGACAATATTAAAACTATTTTTTATCGGCTTAAAATGAAGATGTTTATGATTACTTCTCCTTAATACAAATTGGCCCTGATTTTTGCTGTGTAAATTGGCTTTCATCAAAAATGCTAACCGATAAGCAAAAGGAAACTTCTCAACAAAGTGAACGCGATGTTAACATACCCTGTTGTTTAAACCTATTAGCAGTCGTATTGTTATATTGGCGGTATTTCAACTATGCAAAAAAATTAAAGACAACCATTAACCATTTAATTTAAACAAAATGAGTAAAATCGTTCAATTCGGAGAAAACGTTCAGGGATATACCATTCCTGTATTAAATGAAAGAGAAATTCGTGCGGCAGCCGGAATGCTTTTTATGTTGATGTTCCTATCCATCCAACAGGCCACGCAAGGCAATTTCACACCCTTAAAATATGCCATAATCGTATTTCTGACCGATATGCTGATTCGTGTACTGATCAGTCCAAAATATTCACCAACACTGATTCTTGGACGTTGGATCGTACGTAATCAAACACCAGAATATGTTGGGGCACGCCAGAAGAAATTTGCCTGGAAAGTTGGAATTGGCCTGGCTTTAACCATGCTGGTTTTGGCGGTTATCGTAAATTCATACAGCCCTATAACCGGACTTATTTGTCTGATCTGCCTGGTGTTCTTGTTCTTCGAAGCGGTGTTTGGCATTTGTATCGGGTGCAAAGTTTATCCTTTGTTATTTAAAGAGAAAGTTCAGTATTGTCCGGGCGAAGTTTGCGATATAAAATCACGTCACGATATTCAGAAAACAAACTGGTCGCATTTACTAATCGTATTAGGATTTGCAGCTTTTATCGTACTCACCTACTTTTTGTTTAACGAGCAGTTTATAAAACCACCGTTCGACTTGTTTGGAATCAACTCGTAAGGGGATTTTCACTTTCCCCTTCGTATATTCTTCAGCCGATTTTGCTGAAACGCGGTAATACAAGACTGTCCGGCATTTTGTTTTCTTACCGGTTAACTAAATAGTTTTATAAATTAGGAAGTTATGTGAACTGTGTTACACGGAAAGCTGTTATAGATCATAATAATAAGCAATTTCGTGCACGCACACGGTCAATTTTATTTTATAGATTTACAAAATAACTATCTAAATAAAAATTTATGATTCTTGGATTATTAAAGGAACACGGTAAAGAAACACGTGTCGCTTTACTTCCGGAAACCGTTCAAACTTTTACCGACCTGAAAGTTGAGGTATTGGTTGAACAGGGAGCTGGTGAAAAAGCATTTGCATCCGACGCCGACTACGAGGCTGTTGGAGCAAAAACAGTTTCGCGCGACGATGTGTTTGCCAAAGCCGAAGTTCTGCTGCAAATTCAGCCTCCCGCTGAAGGAGACACCGGAAAAATTAAAGATTCTCAGGTTTGGATTAGCGCTTTCAACCCGCTTTGGGATACTACGCTGGTAAAAACTTTCCTCGACAAAGGTATCACAACATTTAGTCTCGATTTGATTCCGCGTACCACACGTGCGCAAGCCATGGACATTTTATCGTCGATGGCAACAGTTTCGGGCTACATGGCGGTGTTGGAAGCTGCAGCAAAACTGCCTACTTTCTTCCCTATGTTTATGACAGCCGCAGGAACTATTCGTCCGGCTAATGTGCTTATTTTGGGTGCCGGTGTTGCAGGTTTACAGGCCATTGCAACCTCGCGTAAACTGGGTGCACAGGTACAGGTTTTTGATGTACGCTCGGCGGTAAAAGAAGAGGTAATGAGCCTTGGAGGTAAGTTTGTTGAAGTTGAAGGAGCAACGGAAGACAAAGCTGCCGGTGGATATGCAGTTGAACAAACCGAAGAATATAAAAAGAAACAGCAGGATAAAATAAATGAAGTAGCTGCCAAATCGAATGTGGTGATCTGTACTGCACAAATTCCGGGACGCAAAGCACCGCTACTTATTCCGAAAGAAGCTGTTGATGCCATGAAACCCGGCTCGGTGATTATCGACCTGGCAGCATCAACAGGTGGAAACTGCGAACTCACCAAAAACGACGAGATTGTTGATTACAAAGGAGTTTCTATTATTGGACAATCAAATTATCCGGCACAAAAACCGGTTGATGCAAGTCGCATGTTCGGGAAAAATGTACTGAACTTCATGAAATTAATGATTGGAGAAGAAGGAGAACTCAACCTGAATTTCGAAGACGATATTGTAAAAGGAACTTGCATAACGCATGCAAAAGAGATTTACAACGAACGCGTTAAATCAGTTATCGAAACCAAATAAATGAATCAATTATGGAAAGTATATTAACTTTTTTAACCGAAAATAAAGATTCGATATTCATTATAGTGTTATCGATATTTCTTGGATTCGAGGTAATTTCCAACGTTCCATCGGTATTGCACACTCCTCTAATGTCGGGAGCCAACGCAATAAGCGGTGTAATTATTATCGGAGGAATTATCCTTGTTGGTCACGCGTCATCTACTTTCGAGTGGATACTGGGTGCAATTGCCCTGTTTATGGCTACGCTTAACGTAGCCGGAGGATTTGTTGTTACAGACCGCATGCTCGAAATGTTTAAAAAGAAGAAAAAATAACGATGAACGCTATGATATTACTAAATACATTAATGCCGGGACAAGTTGTTCTGGAATACAGTTATCTTCTTTCAGCCATTATGTTCGTCATCGGGCTGAAACTGGAAAGTAATCCTGCCACCGCCCGAAAAGGAAATTTCTGGGCTGCTTCAGGTATGATCCTTCCAATGATCACCACCTTGCTCTTAAATAAAGATGCTGCCGGTGAAGGAATTTCTCTGGCCAATGCAGGTGCAGTAATCCTTATTATTGCGGCAGGTGCAATTGTTGGAACCGTAATGGCGCGAAAAGTTAAAATGACGGCCATGCCTCAAATGGTATCTTTCTTTAATGCTACCGGAGGTGCGGCATCAGCAGCTGTGGCTTTAATTGAATTCACAAAAGATCCGAGCCAGGCACTTTTGGTAACCTTGCTTGGTTTGGTTGTAGGTAGTATTGCCTTTAGTGGCAGTATGGTTGCCTATGGAAAACTGGATGGTAAAGTAGGTGATATTTTTGCCAAATTTATGACCTACCTTAACCTGTTCTTTATGCTGTTGATCGTTGCCATCATTCTGCTGGTTCTGTTCGGTGGATTTGATCAGACAACGGTTTCATACCTTGTTTATGGACTGCTGGTATTAAGCATTATATACGGAGTAAGTTTTGTTATGCCAATTGGTGGTGCCGATATGCCGGTGGTAATTTCTTTACTGAACTCGCTGACAGGTATCGCAGCTGCCATGGCAGGTTTTATCTATCAGAACGAGGCCATGATTCTTGGCGGTATACTCGTAGGAGCCGCTGGAACCATTCTTACGCTGCAAATGTGTAAAGCAATGAACCGATCTCTGATCAACGTGATAATTGGTGCATTTGGTGGCGGTGGTGCAAGCCATGCTGATGTTCAGGGAAGTATTAAGGAAATTACATTGAGTGACGCAGCTGTTTTGTTGAGCTACTCACAAAAAGTAGTAATCATCCCTGGGTATGGCCTAGCAGTAGCACAGGCGCAACACATTGCTCATGAACTGGATTCGTTACTGGAGAGTAAAGGCGTTGAAGTAAAATACGCGATTCACCCGGTGGCAGGTCGTATGCCGGGCCACATGAATGTTCTGTTGGCAGAGGCCGATGTGCCTTACGAACAGCTGGTAGAAATGGACGACATTAACCCGGATATGCCAAATGTTGATGTGGCCATTGTAGTTGGAGCCAACGACGTAGTTAACCCGGCAGCATACGACGATCCGGGAAGCCCGATCTATGGAATGCCGATCATCGATGCGCACCTGGCCAAAAACATTATAATCATGAAACGTGGTATGGGTAAAGGTTATGCAGGGATCGAAAACTTCCTGTTCTTTAACGACAAAACCCGCATGTTGTTTGGCGATGCCAAGAAATCGATTACCAGCCTGGTAAACGAGATTAAGAGCATGTAAAAATTACACTACGAGGATTTTAAATGCCATCTCTTATTTTAAGGGGTGGCATTTTTGTTTTATTCGTTTATAATTGTTTACTTTTTATGGTAATACCAAATTGACCATAAAATGTCGCATATAAACTAATTCTTTTTCATTTTCTCTTCGTTGAAAAATTGTACCGTAGCTAAGGCTATGCTAAAATTTTTCGCCTTGATAAAAAGAAAAATAATGACGTATCCAATACGGCATTTTATAATCAAATTGGTATAACTCATGGAACTCGCATAATCATACTCCTGTGTATAAAAAGGCTTTTTATATGCTCGTTTCATTCTATTAAAATCGATTCTGTCAATTATTCTACGTCAAATCACAGGCATACTTTTAGGCAAAGAGATCAAATCAGATAATAAAGTTTTTTGTGAGTACTTAATATAAAATCAGCATTAATTACCTAAATTTCAGCGCCAAACTCTTGATTATCTGCCAAAGGAGTATTACATTTAGCTCACAAACCATTTATCAAAAGGACGTACACATGCTTGAAGAACAAACCTTAACAAGTTATGCTCCGGCAATGCGTTATACAAACGGACAGCTTGAAAGCCAATTCAAAACAATCCTTGAGAATAAACAACTTGTGAATTTTGTGGAGTCAATCTCACAAATGGTGATAATCTTAAACAAACACCGCCAGGTAGTTTATGCCAACAACAGTTACAAGGATTTTTGTAAACAGCTTAATCATGACCCACTAATTGGGAAACGCCCGGGAGAAACTTTTAATTGCGCCAATGCATTCAATTCGGTTGCAGGATGCGGTACTACCGACGCCTGCAAATCATGTGGAGCAGTAAATGCGATTCTGGAGTCACAAAAAGGAAAGCGTTCAACAAAAGAATGTCAGATACTCACACTCGAAAATGATGCACTGGATCTTGAGGTTACAGCAAATCCTTTAGATCTCGATGGAGAAAAATTAACGATATTTTCGGTGAACGACATAAGCGCCGACAAAAGAAGAAAATCTCTTGAACGGGTTTTTATTCATGATATATTAAACAGTGCAGGAGCCATTTCCGGACTATCTGCCATTCTTAAAGAGGTTGATGATCCTGAACAATTAAAAGATATCGCTCAAACAATTGAATACGCTTCGCAAAACCTTATTGAAGAAATACAGGCACAGCGTGAATTGAGCGCAGCAGAAAGAGGAGAACTTCAATTGCAATTGCGAGAAGTTAACAGTAGCACTCTTCTTACAGACCTACAGAGAACCTATGTAAAACATGAATTGAATAACGGAAAACCCATTCAAATCAGCATGGATTCAACCGACTATACATTTAATACTGATCTTGTATTATTACGACGTATTCTTGGAAATATGATCAAGAATGCCATTGAAATGAACGTGCCACACGATACAATAACGCTTGCCTGTAAGGAAAGTGAAAACTTCACAGAACTATCTGTGCATAATAACAGCTTTGTACCCGACAAAGTAAAGAATCAGCTATTCAAACGCTTCTATTCCACAAAAGGCAAAGGCCGGGGACTTGGAACCTACAGCATGAAACTTTTGGGTGAAAAATACCTGAATGGCAAAGTTGGCTTTACCAGTTCGGAAGAAGCAGGAACAACTTTTTTTATTCAACTTCCTAAATAGTTATATCCAACGCATAACATAACAGTTAAGCTTTATATCTTTGGTTGTTTTTAACGAAATGACCAAAGAAAAGCTTTATTCGAAGATTATGGAGCTGATCGATGAACGAATCGAATCGGCACAAATGGCTATTGCTTCTGCCAAAGAATCACGCGACAACGAAACCAAAAGCAGTGTAGGAGACAAATACGAAACCGGCCGCACATTAATGCAACAAGAAGTGGAGAAAAACCGTGTTCAGCTACACAAAGCCGAAATGCTAAAAACCGAACTGGAAAACATCGACTTAAAGAAGAAGTACGACAGAGTGGAATTTGGCAGTCTGGTTTCCGATGGTAAAAATCTGTATTTTATAGCAACTGCCCTTGGTAAAATCGAAATAGATGGCAAAAGCTGCTTTTGTATTTCGCTGGCTTCCCCTATTGGAAAAGCGTTGCACAACAAATGCACTGGCGACAAAGTGAGTTTTATGGGTAAAACCATTGAAATAGTAGAAATCGCTTAACTTTAAGTATCTGAAACCAACAAAATATACTACCATGCAACTATCAAAACTATACCGATTAAGATCGACCGTTCTGACAGCGCTTTTTTTATTTGTATTGTTCAATTTCACAACAAAAGCACAGGAATACGCCGTTGGTGCCGACCTCTCATTTTTAAAACAAGCCGAAGACAATGGTTTTGAGTTTAAAGAAAACGGAAAGGCTAAAAAAGGCATTGAAATATTCAAAGATCACGGATACAATTGGATACGACTGAGATTGTTCCACACGCCAACCCAACTTCCCAACAATCTGAAATACACCATTGCCACGGCGCAAATGGCCAAAGAAAATGGATTCAAATTTCTGCTCGACTACCATTATTCTGATACCTGGGCCGACCCTGCAAAACAGTTTGTTCCAAAAGCCTGGGAACGACTTTCGCACGAAACTTTGGTAGATTCGGTTTACGAATATACCCGCCAAACCATGATCGCTTTTCGCGAAGCCGGTGTTTTCCCCGATATGGTACAAGTGGGCAACGAAATCAGCAATGGCATGCTTTGGCCCGATGGCAAACTGCCCGACAACTGGAATAATCTGGCCGAACTGATACAAGCCGGAATTAATGGTGTTTACGCCAGCTGTGGCAACAATCCATGTCCACAAATCATGATCCACATCGACAAAGGCGGCGATCTGGAATTCACTAAATACTGGTTTGACAAGCTACTTTCTTACGGAGTGAATTTTGAGGTCATGGGACAATCGTATTACCCGTGGTGGCACGGCTCAATTCTCGATTTGCGCGAAACACTCAATTTCATGGCACACACTTACAAAAAAGAAATTATTGTGGTGGAAGCCGCCTACAACTTTGCCCCTGCCGAATACATCGATAAGCCGGCACCTTTTGCAGAATCACCCGAAGGACAACGCCAATTTCTGGAAGAAGTTAACCGCGTTGTACTGAATGTTCCAAATGGTTTGGGAACCGGCGTTTTCTGGTGGGAACCAGCTGTGGAAAACAAAGGTTTTGGCTACCGCACCTATTTTGATGCAGATGGAAACGTACAACCAGTAATTGAAGTATTCGACCGATTTACACGCCATTAGATGAACAAAGTAAGACAAGAACACGAACTGCCACAAGCCCTTGTTGATTGGGGCTGGAAATACCATCACCTGGGTATTCCTACCAACAAGAAAATGCCCGGCGAAAAATACCTGTCTCAGTTTAAGTTTTATCATTCAGGGTTTCCCACAAGTCCTTTTGGTGTTGAATGGATGCGCTTTGAAGAAGACAGCCCTATCCATCCGCTAATACAAAAAGTGCCCCACCTGGCTTTTGAAGTTGAAGACCTTGACCATGAACTGGCCACTCGTAACTTAAAGTTAATCACACCTCCAAATCTACCCATGGAAGGAGTGCGAGTAGCGATGATAGAACACAACGGAGCTCCTGTAGAATTAATTGAATTTGAAAAAAGATAAATGAACTACATTACCGATAAAGATTTTAAAAACGAGGATTTCTCTGAAAAAGGTTTAAAACAGGCCGATTACGAGAATTGTAATTTTACCGATTGTATTTTTTCCTCTGCCAACCTCAGCAGTAATAGTTTCGAAGACTGTACTTTTGAAAACTGCGATTTCAGCAACACCAAAATTACGAATACCGCATTTAAAAATGTGAGTTTTAAAAACTGCAAGCTCATCGGGCTACAATTTGATGAGTGCAATCCGTTTTTACTTGAATTCAGTTTCGACGGATGTATGCTAAATTATGCATCGTTCTACCAGTTAAAAATAAAAAACACACGTTTTAATCGCTGCACCATGCACGAGATTGATTTTAACGAAACCGATCTTACAAAAGCGGTATTTTCGGAATGTGACCTGGCCGGAGCAATTTTTAGCCGCACAAATCTACAGAAAGCTGACCTGAGAAACTCCATCAACCTGGTTCTCGATCCCGAACAAAACCAACTGGCAGGTACCCATTTTTCACTCGACATGCTTCCCGGATTATTAAGTAAGTACAACATTAAGGTGGATTAATTATTTTTTGTTGTTTTGCAGCATGGATCTTTTACTCTGGTTTGATTACATCGGGACATTTGTATTTGCCATTAGCGGCACACTGACTGCTGCCGATAAGCGCCTCGACTTTTTTGGTGCTACCGTAATTGGTTTTGTCACAGCCATTGGCGGCGGTACCATGCGCGACCTTATGCTGGGCGACACTCCCGTGGCCTGGATGCAAAACAACAACTACTTTTGGATGATTATTGCTGCCGTTGTGGTAACCATCATTTTCCGCCGGCATGTACTGAAACTAAAACGTACCCTTTTTCTTTTCGATACCATCGGAATTGCCACGTTTACCTTGCTGGGATTAAAAAAGGCTTTGCTCTTTAATATCGATCCGTCGATGGCGGTGTTGATGGGACTGTCGTCGGCAGTGGTAGGTGGTGTTATTCGCGATATCCTGTGTAACGAAGTACCGCTGATCTTTCACCGTGAGATTTATGCTACTGCCTGTATCGCCGGAGCACTCGTTTATCTTTTACTCAGCAAATTAGGCATTTCAGAAGTCATTTGCGAAACAGCAACAGTATCTTCCATTATCGCCATTCGTATTCTGGCTATTCGTTTTAACATTGCACTGCCGCGTTTAATGAATACGGAAGAGTAGGAATGAGTTAAGAAATGCGTAGATGCTTTAATGCAGGAATTCTGAGACGGTGAGCACTGGGCATTGAGATTTGCCTATTGAGACCTTTAACTTTTGTCTTTTAACTTTCCACTTTTGCCTTTTTCCTTGCTTCACTACCACTCCACCAGCGACAATCCAAAACCAACAACCGTTTGGCGGTGGTTATAATCAATCATACTCTCGCCATAGCCAGAAAATACCTGCGCCCGAAATCTAAGGTTATCAATAATTTTTATGGAATAAGCAAACCTTACGCTGCCACGATTATTATCTCCAAAACGTAAACTATGACGGGCGGTACAATTAACCGCATGAATTCCTTTTCCCCAGGCTAGCAGCAGCTCACTTCGCCCCAGGTAATTCTCAATTCCCGGATTATCATCTTTTTCATCCGATTCGGGTAAACGCAACCAGGGTTTAAACACTACTGATGTATTTTTCCCCTCCATCGCTATCTGCGCCACAATACGGTTCCAGCTGCGCGACAGTGGATTTGCACGGCCATTACTCTGGTGATTAAAACCAAGTCCCACAAAAACACCATCCATTCCCAAAAGCCGGTACTTCACAGGAAGGATAAACATCGCTTCCGGTTCATAATTCGTTTCGCGGAAAGGGCGCGACAGATCGGTGTTAAACACCTGCCAAAACGATGCCTGCGTATAACCTATCCAAACATCACCACCTTGTACGCCACCAAAAACATCATTTAAAACTTTTGTTTTCAGGCTCAGCTGAAACATCTCTTCTGTTTTATTTAACGGAATAGGTTCCTCAATATTCCGCTCGGGATTCCCGCTATGCGGCATGCGATTTACATTGTTTGACAGTTTGGCCACCAGTACATAAACAGGTTTATACGTACGGATTACAAACAAATCTTTGTCGTCGTGTTCATGATCACCAAGATCCCAGTGATCGGCCAGGGTATTTTCCGCCTGCCCAAACAGTTCCTGCGCAAAAGTGTTATGGGCCTCAAGCACCAGGACCACTAGTAGCATCATTAGTGTTATTTTCATCATTTGGCGTTTACTCTACGAATATAGCCAATAACAGCTTGCTTTACCTCATGTGATGGCAGTTCGTCTAACATCTTTTAACAGTTGGGAAGAAACGCGAAGTCTGAAGTTCGAAGCTGGCAACTTTCCCTCAAATTCAATTCTTTCCACAATTCCTTTTATTCCACCCAAACAATTCCTATTTTCAACAAGCAAAAAACATTAATTATTCAGCCAGATTATGAAAACAAAATACACCCTGTTTATTGGCATTATCGCCCTGGTAATTATAAGCTGCAACAATCAAAATCAGCAAAACAAAACTGCTGCAGTCCCGGCAGAATCGGGCGAAACATTCAGTTTCATTTCGGCCGACAAAAGCTACAATTTTGAGCTTCAATACACCGAAAACGGAATTTGTTTAAAAGATGTTACACACAGAAAAACATACACAATGAATCGTGTTCGGGCAGCAAGCGGCGAACGTTATACCGACGACGAGGGTTATGTTTTTTGGTCGAAAGGAAAGGCTTTTACCTTTTATCACCGCGATGAAATCATCATACAAGGTAGGCTGGCAGAAAAACAGGAACAAAGGATATTCGGCAATTATGTAAATGATACTTATGCCATACGCCACGAGGGTTACGACTGGGTGGCAGTAACAGTTAAAGAAGCGATCGATAATTCCATTTATGTGTCGGTGCGTTCGCGGGCCGATATAAAAAAGCCAACCTGTTCGTTTGATGCACAAGCCTTTAAAGTTGATGAAAACACTTATGAATCGATGAACGATGGAAAGGCAATCGTTTACCGGTTCAACGATAATAGTATTACCATTTCAACGAAAAACGAGGCCGACGAAAACATGCTTTACTTCTTTTGCTCGGGAGGAGCCACTTTTGCCGGCACCTACACAAAAATTGAAGAACCACTCGAAGCAGACCAGATCGACAAAACATCGTTTATTAAAGTTTTACGGTTACAGGGCGTTGGTTTTAATGTGTCAGCCATTCGAAAAAATAACGTAAATACTTTTACGGTTACCACTTTGGGTCTGCCAAAAGAATTTAACGAAACCTATGAAATTATAGGTTCGCAGGTAACAGGTGCCGAAGTGGAAGACCTGAATGCCGACGGATCGCCCGAATTATTTGTGTATACCCAATCGGATGGCAGCGGAAGTTACGGCAATGTTCATGCTTTTTCGGTGAATAATTTAAAGTCGATGAGCATGGTTAACTTTCCTCCGGTGGCAGAAAACACCGAGTTAAATAAAGGCTATATGGGCCACGACGAGTTTGCAGTGGTGGAGAACCGACTGGTGCTGCGTTTCCCCGTGTATAAGGATGGCGACAGCAACGCCAATCCAACCGGCGGCATGAGACAAATAAGCTACAAACTTACCGAAGGAGAAGCCATGCGACAGCTTAAGGTGGATAAGGTTAGTGAATATTGATCAAGCACGAAACACGAAGCACGAAGTCAGAAGACGGTAGCACGGAGATATAAATGAATCTCTGTGAGATTGAAAAGATTGCTTCTTCGTCTCCCCTCCATCACCACAAATAGTAGTTACCCACATATAAAATCCCAACTTTTGGGGATTTCACACCTCATGGCTTCAAGCTAGTTTTGCAGCGCGAATATTTAACTACTTTATCCAAAATAATGAGGAAACTATTACTATCATTACTATTGACTAGCACAGGCATTTTGGCTTTCGCTCAAGACAACGACAATTCCCCAAATAAATATATCAACTCGGCCGATAACCTGCTGACTCAAAACAGCAAATTGCTGGTGGGCGGTTACGGCGAAGTACATTACAACCAACCTTTATCGGGATCAACTTACAACAACGGGAAACTGGATGTACACCGTGTGGTGATGCTGCTGGGTTATAATTTTAATGAAAAAACACAGTTTATCAGCGAAATTGAATACGAGCATGTAAAAGAGGTTTATGTGGAGCAGGCTTTTTTGCAATACAAACTAAACAACGCCATTAACTTCAGAGGAGGATTAATGTTGGTACCGATGGGAATTATCAACGAGTACCACGAGCCCACAACTTTTAACGGTGTTGAACGCCCCCTAATCGACAACACGATTACGCCAACCACCTGGCGCGAAGTTGGTTTCGGAATTACCGGAACTATTCTACAGGCATCGTTAAAATACCAGGCTAATGTAATGAACGGTTTTAATGGCTACGATGGTTCGTCCAAATTAAGTGGCGCAAAAGGAATGCGTAGCGGCCGTCAAAAAGGAGCTGAGTCGTTTGTAAGTGCACCGAATTTTGCAGGAAAGATCGAATATTTTGGAATCCGCGGATTAAACCTGGGCTTATCGGCTTATTTCGGAAATACACAAAGTAAACTGTACGATGGAGTGGACAAAGATGATGACGCAGCCATTGCCGTGGCCGATTCGTCGGTTGTTGGTATTTCAATGCTCGGACTTGATGCCCGTTATTCGATAAGTGGACTTCAGTTGCGTGGACAGTTGTACTATGCCAGCTTATCAAATACTGATGAATATAACGTCTTTACCGCCACCGACGAAAGCCTGAATGATGTTGGAAGCGCTATGATCGGGTATTACGCCGAGGCAGCTTACAACGTATTCCGCACCGTTGACACTGAATTGCAACTGATGCCATTTGTTCGCTACGAATTTTTGAATACGCACAGTTCGGTAGAAAATAATATTGCCAAGAATGCAGCTTACGAGAAAACGGCAATCACCACCGGACTTACGCTGGCTTTAACAAAAGGTGCAGTGGTTAAAACCGATATCCAGTTTGTGAAGAATGCTGCCACAGACACTTACGCAAAAACATTTAATGCCGGAATTGGAGTAATGTTTTAATCCAAAGTTTTATGAAGATCAAAATAGGAATAGTATTGATTGCCACGTTACTGAGTACGTGTTTGGCTCTTGCCCAAAGCGAGGTAGATTTTCAGCCTAAAGCGCTTGAAAAGGCTCTTCGTAAATCGGGCATAGAAACGCTGTCTGGTATTCAGGAAATGAGGATTAACAAACAAACTCCAGACGAGATAAACGGCAAATACTTCCTGATTAACGAAAATAACGACAATGCCTACCGGTACATTTACATCGGGCGGGTTAACAGCTGCCGTGCCGGAGGATGCTCCGCAGGCCACGAATCACCGGTAACACTCGATTCGGAATACTTTGATTATTACATTCTATTCGATAAACACAAAACCGTGCAGGTCGTTAAAGTATTCAACTACCAGGCAACCCATGGTTACGAGATTACCGCCAAAGGCTGGCTAAAACAGTTTATCGGATTCGATGGCTCCGATTCGTTGAGAGTGGATAAAAACATCGATGCCATTTCAGGGGCCACCATCTCGGTATATGCCATCACCGCCGATGTGGAAAATAAAACGGCACTGCTGAAAAAGTTACAGTTGTAAAAAGTTAAACATTCAATACGTTTTAAGTCCCGGTTGATAGAATGCCACTATCAATCGGGGCTTTTCTATTGTAGTATACATACATTAAGGGTAAGTACTTAGATTGCTTCAGTCGTTCCTCCTTCGCAATTGACATTTTTTGTGGATTTAAACCGGAAGCGGACAATGACCTGTTTTATCCCGGCACGATTCTCTTCTGTCCGCTGCGTTTGTCCTCCTACATTACAAGTCATTGCGAGCGCAGCGAAGCAATCTACCCCTTCGTCCCGATGATTCGATATGTCGTCCCAGTATATTATTGCCTTTCACCCGGGCGCGGGTTAAATAATTTAAATCTATAGACGACTAAAATGATAGAAGCTAATTGAGTCTTCAGAACAAAATTTATCGGAACCTCTTAGAAAAAAGTGGATAACGAAATACATTTCCAACACAAGTTTAAATTCAGAGCTGTGTCTAATTCTGAAAACATTGATTTTTATTAAATAAAATATGCAGTTCATGAATCCACTCAACAAACGATCAGGAAAAATAATCGCTTACATTTTCCTTACCCTATTTTCCCTGTCATGTGCCAAACTTCCGGTTTATCAAAGCCAAGATCTTTCGGGAAAACCAACGCCCGAATTTTCAACCATTCCAACCACACATTTCGATAAGAAAAATAATATACGTTATGGCGTTGCGGAGAACGACACTAATTTCTTTTACACAGCTACTCTGAGCGACCGTAACAGTTACTCCAGGATTATGCGTGGGGGATTAAACCTTTATTTCGATCCGCAAGGGAAAAAAGGGAAAAAGTATGCACTAAAAATTGAGCGTTCTACCGATCAGTTGAAACAGCAAAAACTGCAAGGCAGAAAATCGCAGGATCCGGCGATGCAAGGGAATATAGCAGCAGCCATAAATACTACACTAAAAAAAGTAACCTGGGATGCCAATGGAGAAGAATTTACCTTTTACCGTAGTCCGCATTTGTATGCAATTGAAATCAATTTTACCACAAACGATTACAACGAACTTGTGCTGGAATTACAGATGCCGTTAAAAGAAATTCCTGTTGCAGCAGACCAAACTTTTGCGGCAGGATTGGAAATCGGCAGTTCCTCAACTCCGATGCGTGGAAGCAGATCGATGGCGGGATACAGCAGCTCAGGTAGAGGAAAAGGCGGCGGTGGCGGAATGAGAGGAATGTCTGGTGGTGGAGGTCGTGGCGGCCAGATGAAAGGCATGTCGCAACGACCAAATAGTGCTTCATCTTCCGGCTCTATTTCTTCGTGGTTTAAGGTTGCATTGTAATTGGGAATTATTCGTTGTCATAATGGACGACGCTTTTACTTCGCGTACCTTTGGCTCTATTCATCTTAGGGGCAAGGCCCCGCGATACTTATCAGCATCGTCCATTAGGGCGATGAAAAACAAAAAGGCACAGAAAACTCTGTGCCTTGTAGCTATAATGTAATTTGAATTTACTTTTTAACCGAGTGCAAACCACACTCTTTTCCTGAGCCCTGCTCCCACCACCAGCGTCCGGCGCGGAAATCTTCACCCGGTTGAATGGCACGCGTACATGGCTGGCAGCCAATGCTTACAAAACCTTTGTCGTGCAATACATTATATGGTACGTTGTATTTTTTCACCCAGTCGATAGTTTTTTCCAGGCTCCACTCCATTAACGGATTGAATTTCACAATGTCGTTTCCTTCATCGTACTCAAAGAATTTCATATCGCTGCGGTTATCACTTTGCGAAGCACGTAATCCGGTAATCCAGATCTCATTACCGTTCAACGCACGTTTTAAAGGAATTACCTTGCGGATGTAGCAACACTCTTTGCGGTTTTCCAGCGACTCGTAAAAGCTGAAAGGTCCTTTTTCGTCCAGCAGTTTTTCCACTTCTTCAGTTGGCGGAAAATATGCCTTAATCGGCTTATTGTATTTTTCGAGCGTACTGCGGTATACTTTATAGGTTTCAGGAAACAAACGGCCTGTATCCAAAGTAACTACTTTTATAGGCAGGTCGTTCTTAAAAATAATATCGGTGATTACCTGATCTTCGTATCCAAAACTGGTAGTAAAAACCACTTTTCCCGGATGTTGCTCCACCAGGAATTGTAATTTTTCTACAATCGTTTTTTCTTCCAGCTGGGTGTTATACTTGTTTGTTAGTTCTTGCATTTCCATGTAATTATATTTTAACACAAAGTTCTATCTCAATAACTCATTCACTATACAATCCTTTTGCCTTTTTACTTTTTACTTTTGCCTTACTCGTTCCTATTCAACATACAAAACCAGTCCCTTCAGATATTCACTTTCGGGGTGATAAATATTTACCGGATGATCTACCGGCTGGCTCATCTGATGTAGGATACGAACGTTTCGTCCGGCAATGGCTGCTGCCGAAAAAACAGCTTCTCTGAATTTCTCTTTTGACACTACCTGTGAGCAGGAGAAGGTGAACAGAATTCCGCCTTTACGAATCTGTTCGAAAGCGCGGGTATTAATTCGTTTGTAACCTTTTAGTGCTTGTGGCAAGGTTTTGCGGTGTTTTGCAAATGCCGGCGGATCAAGGATTATCAGATCATATTTATCCTGAATTTCTTTCAGGTATTCAAAACCATCGATCACTGTTGATTTATGGCGTTTGTCTCCCGGAAAGTTCAGCTCCACATTCTCATCAGTAAGGTCGATCGCTTTTGCCGAGGCATCAACCGAGTGTACAGATTTTGCGTCTCCCTGCATGGCATAAAACGAAAATCCACCAGTGTAACAGAACATGTTCAGCACATCGCGGCCCTTTGAATAGTCTTGCACCAGTTTGCGGTTTTCGCGCTGGTCGACAAAGAAACCGGTCTTTTGCCCTTTTTCCCAATCAACTTTAAAACGTAAACCGTATTCCTGCACTTCAGTTTCCGATTCTGAGCCAAGTAAGTAACCATCTTCCGATTTTACATCGGCTTTAAACGGCAGTGTTTTTTCGCTTTTGTTGTAAATGGCTTTCAGCTTGTCACCCATCACTTCCTGCAGGGCTTTCACCAGCTCTTCGCGAATAAGATACATTCCGATAGAATGCATCTGCATCACCGCTGTTCCGTTGTAAAAATCAACGATCAATCCCGGCATTCCGTCACCCTCGGCATGAATCAAACGAAAAACATTGGTCTCAATATTATTATCAAAACCCGTCATTTTTCGCAGGTTCCACGCACTTTCTATTTTGCTTTTCCAGAAATCGTAATCCGGTTCAATTTCCTCGAACGACACAATACGAATGGCAATCGATCCCACCTGATAGTGTCCAATTCCCAAAAACTGGTCTTTATTCGAATACACTTTTACCAGGTCGCCCTCGGCAGGTGTACCGTACATTTTTTTAATGGCCCCGGAGAATACCCACGGGTGAAAACGCAGTAATGACTGGTCTTTACCCGACTTTAATACAACTTTGACAAACTCTTTTGCCATCTCTAATTTTTTGAAAAGTTCTCGAAAATTTCCAGTGCAGCCCACGCATCGGTAGCTGCGTAATATTGTTGTGCTTCTGTTAATTCGCTGGCTTCCCAGTTCGTAAGCTGCTGTCCTTTTGAGATGCGGAAACCACAAGCAATAGCAGTCAGTTTTTTCAGGCTGAAATTCTGAATACCCATTTCTTTTGCCTCGTCCTGCAACTCTACAAAACCACCCGGTTTAAAAGGTACAAATTCCTGTAGTCCTTTAATATCGTCGCGGATGGCAACGCCTGGTTTTATCACGTTTTCGTTGGCCAATAATTCAACAATTTCGCGCGGCAAACCAATGCGGTTAATCCGAAATAAAAAAGCCATGTTTTTGGTAGACAATTGCAGCAAAGCCACTTTGTTTACCACGCCTTTTTTAAACGAAGGTTTTGTTTCGGTATCAAAGCCAATTATACTTGCTCCGTTGAGCTCTTCCATGGCCTGTTTTACCTTTTGTAATGAATCGACTAAAACGATCTGGCCTTCAAATCGTTTTAAAGGTAGCCCCGTCAATTCTTCGTTTGATATTTTTTCTTTAAACATTTATTCCTCTTCTTGATCGGTTCCCCAGAATTTATCCAGCCACTCGGGATTTCCTTTCCCGGGAACCACTTCTTCATTACTACTTTCAGTTGAAAAATCGGCGCCACTGTACACCAGCATGTGCACGGCACGCATAACATTTACCAACTGTTGTCCCCAGAACTCCTCGAAATGATAAATACACTCCGAAATTGCATCGTTCATTACTTCTTCGTTACCAATGCTGTAATTCGTAATACAATCTTTCATATCCTGGTAAATATCCATCAGATTTTCGGAAACACTTGCACGTACAGTTTCTTCTCCAAACTGAATATTGGGATCGAATACCTCGTAAAAACCATCGTTCTCGCCCAACAGTTGCAACCATTTCTGATGCAGCATATTGTAGTCGAGCTCACTTACAAATTTCTCCAATTCCTCATCCATCACCATTTCGATCTTCTCAACAACTGAAGTCTTCAAATAAAGTAATGGCAGCAACTTTTGCAACTTTGCAAGGTTTTCTTCTGCAGTGAGATGCGACACATTCTCGATGGTAGAACAGTACTCATTAGCCACTGTTACAAATTCAACTACATTTTTTGAATATACGATCTGATCCATACTCACACCTAATTTCCCCAATAATTAAACTGCTGCAAAAGTAGTAAAGATTTTTAAGACAGGAGTATAATGATAGAAGTCGGAAGATTGAAGACTGAAGTTGGCCGCAGACTGCTGTTGGGAACTGAGCTCTTTTGGGAAAGATTATAAAATTGAAAAATTATTAAACTGTAAAACTACGGACTGAGAACTGAGACTGAATACTGCAACTTTTCCTCCCGACGCTATCGGTCGGAATTTCGATCAGCACAGCTGCTCTCAACTTTTGCTTTTTCACTTTTTACTATTGCCTTGAGATTTCAGTTACTGCCATTCCAATAGTCCATCAACGCGGTAGATTATTTTTTTGTTATCGAGTAGCCACTTTACTATTTCGCGCATTTTTTGTTGGTCGCCCTTCAGTTTAAGCAAGAGGTTTTCATACGTACAGGGATCTGTAAGCAAATCTTTTACACGTTTGCTAACCGTGTCAAATTCATAATCGCTAAGAGCAAATGCCTGTTTGGCTTTACAAATATCGCAAGTGCCGCAAGGTGCTGCATCAGTTTCGCCAAAATATTGAAGTAAAATC
This sequence comes from uncultured Draconibacterium sp., assembly GCF_963677575.1. Lineage (NCBI taxonomy): Bacteria > Pseudomonadati > Bacteroidota > Bacteroidia > Marinilabiliales > Prolixibacteraceae > Draconibacterium > uncultured Draconibacterium sp. The sequence goes on along the minus strand of NZ_OY782038.1, from coordinate 5,216,576 downwards.
TGGCTGCGACAGGTAGCTGAATCGGTAGCATAATGAATTACCGATTCAATCTTTTCAGTGTAATCCTTTTTCCGCAGATCGTAGTTTTCTTTCGATATTTTTAAGCGATCGATATGTACTCGTTCTTTGGTGAAGTATATAAAAGGCGTTTGACTTTTTGGCACATAGTCGATCACTTTCGACTGGCGTAAGTGTTTCAGATAATTGTACACCTGCTCGCGATTAAGCCCCGAGCGTTTCGAAAGCAACTCTTCGTCAACCGACACATAACCGGTAAACAGGCCCGTATACGAACGCAACAAAAGTTTTATAAAGTCGTCGAGTTTTGCATTAGCCACCTGAAATTTGTACAACTCATCGCGCGAAACGGTAAAGTATACTCTCGAAGGGCTGTCCACCTGTTCGGTAAACTCAAGGTATTCCTGGCGTTGCAAAATCTTCAGGCTATTGTAAACCATCGCCTGCTGAAATTTGTAGGCCTGTGCAAATCCCTGCAAACTAAATTCGCGCACCTGCCCTTTTCCATAACCAACAGCAATTTGAAAATAGTTACACAGCGAGTCGTAAATGCGTTTTATATTATCGGTATCAGGAAACGATGTTGAAATATGTTTTTTCAGCTTCGTTGTATCGACATTGTTATATAATAATACGGCTGCCGATTTTTTCCCATCGCGGCCTGCCCTACCCGCTTCCTGGTAATAGGCCTCCAGCGAATCAGGCGAATCCATGTGAATCACAAAGCGGACGTTGGCTTTATCAATTCCCATTCCAAAAGCATTGGTAGCAACAATCACACGCGTTTTTCCGGTCAGCCAGTCGTCTTGCCGCGAACTACGCACAATATTTCCTAAACCGGCATGGTAATAATCGGCCGAAACTCCATTTTGTTTTAGTTCATCGGCAATTTCGCGCGTGGCTTTACGGCTACGCACATACACCACTCCCGAGCCTTTACTTTTTTTCAGTGTATCGAGGAGGTAACCGGTTTTATTTTCCACATGACGTACCAGGTAACTCAGGTTTTCGCGATGAAAAGACATTTTTAACAAATTCTTCTCTTTGAAACCAAGCTTGTCCTGAATATCGTCGGCCACCTTAGGAGTTGCAGTTGCTGTTAAGGCCAGTATTTTTACTTTGGGCAGCAGTTCCCGCACCTTAATAATGCTTAAATAACTTGGCCGAAAATCATAGCCCCACTGCGAAATACAGTGTGCCTCATCAACCGTTAACAGGTTGACGTTCATTTGCTCCAGACGCTCCACAAAACGCTCTGAATTCAAACGTTCGGGCGATACATATAAAAACTTGTAATTGCCCCACACTGCGTTATCGAGCGTAAGTTTTATCTCGCGAGCCGACATACCGCTGTGCACAGCCAGTGCTTTAATCCCTTTCCTGTTCAGGTTTTCCACCTGGTCTTTCATTAAAGCGATCAGCGGAGTTACCACCACACAAATGCCTTCGTGCGCCAGCGAATAAATCTGGAAAGTTATTGATTTTCCACCTCCCGTTGGCATTAATCCAAGCGTATCATTACCCGCTGCAACAGACTCAATTATTTCGAGCTGTAGCGGCCGGAATTCGGGGTAGCCCCAATAGCGGGTAAGTATCTGCCTGAAGTCTTCCATTAATACAAATTAAGAAATCATTTTAACCTTTAACAATTTTTATTCTTCAAAAGTAGCTACAGCCGAAATAAATCAGTTCTGGTCCACTATTTTTTTGTAGTTTTGCGCTTTAATAAAAACATTAAAATAGTTAGGCATGTCGTTTCTAGAAGACAAAATACAGTTTGAAGGTTTAACCTTCGATGATGTTCTCTTAATCCCCTCATATTCAGAATTATTACCACGCGAAGTTGATCTATCTTCCAAATTCACCAAAAATATTGTAATTAACACGCCAATCTTATCGGCAGCAATGGATACGGTTACCGAAAGCAAAATGGCCATTGCCATTGCCCGCGAAGGTGGTATCGGTGTAATTCACAAGAATATGAGTATTGAAGAGCAGGCGCACCAGGTAACAACTGTAAAACGTGCCGAAAATGGTATGATCTACGATCCGATCACCATTACTCCTGAGAAAAAAGTGAAGGATGCACTGGATATTATGGCTCAGTTTAAAATTGGTGGTATTCCTGTTGTTGACGGACACGGACACCTGGTAGGTATTGTTACCAACCGCGACCTACGTTTCGAGCTAAATATGCGCCGCCCAATTTCAGAAGTTATGACCAGCGAAAACCTGGTTTCGACTACTGAATCTACCGACCTTCATAAAGCAGCGGAGATTCTTCAGCGGCATAAAATTGAAAAACTACCGGTGGTTGATAAGGATAACAAACTTATCGGACTGGTTACCTATAAAGACATTACCAAAGCAAAAGATAAACCACTGGCCTGCAAAGACGAAAAAGGTCGTTTACGCGTAGCTGCAGGTATTGGAATTGCCGGCGACACGATGGAGCGTGTTGATGCATTGGTAAAAGCACAGGTTGACGCATTGGTAATTGACACAGCTCACGGACATACTTTAGGCGTGGTGGAAATGCTAAAACGTGTAAAGGCAAAATATCCAGAAAAAGATGTGGTTGCCGGAAACATTGCCACCGCTGAAGCTGCACAATTGCTGGTTAGCGCAGGTGCCGATGCTGTTAAAGTTGGAATTGGTCCTGGTTCAATCTGTACCACCCGTGTTATTGCAGGTGTAGGTGTTCCACAACTTTCAGCTATTTATAATGTATCAAAAGCCATTAAAGACTCGGGAGTTCCGGTAATTGGCGATGGTGGTCTCCGTTACTCGGGCGACATTGTAAAAGGTTTGGCTGCAGGTGCCGATTCGATGATGGCAGGTGGGTTATTTGCCGGAGTTGAGGAATCACCTGGTGAAACCATTCTTTACCAGGGAAGGAAGTTTAAAGCTTACCGCGGAATGGGATCGGTTGAAGCCATGCAAAAAGGTTCGAAAGACCGCTATTTCCAGGATATGGAAGAAGATATTAAGAAACTGGTTCCTGAAGGAATCGCTGCACGTGTTCCATTCAAAGGATCTTTATACGAAGTGCTTTATCAACTACTTGGTGGTATACGTGCCGGAATGGGATATTGTGGAGCACAAAATATTAAAGCGCTGCAACAGGCTAAATTCACCCGAATTTCAAATGCGGGTGTTCAGGAAAGCCATCCGCACGATGTAAGCATTACACGTGAAGCACCGAACTACAGCAGCCGCCAGTAAGCGCGGACTGCTTTTACCCTAATGGGTGTAAAACAATCGCAATTTGCTCAAAACAGAGTTGTTCACATATTAAACCGATGGTGTAAAATGAACAGAATTCTCTTTTCGTTGGTTCTTTTTGTTATCATTACTTTACAGGCTGTGGCACAACCTTCTGAGGTGTTGTTAACAATTGAACACCACGAGGTTACTAAAGATGAATTCGAATACATTTACAACAAAAATAATAACAACCTGTATTCCGATGCCGATAGAAAAACACCCAAAGAATATCTCGACCTGTTCATTAATTTTAAGCTGAAAGTTACTGAAGCTGAAAATTTAAAAATGGACACCAGCCAGACATTTATTAATGAACTGGCTGGCTACCGAAAAGAAATTGCAGCACCTTATCTTACCGATATTGAATTTAACGAACACCAGGTTGAGGAACTTTACCGTCGTATGAAACTGGAGGTTGACGCCAGTCATATTTTGTTGCGTGTTGATGAAAATGCGTCGGCAAAACAAGAACAGCAGGTACTCGATAAAATAACGAACATTCGCAACGAGATAATTGCCGGGAAACCTTTTGAAGATGCCGCAGTGGAATACTCGGAAGATCCTTCGGCACAAACCAATAAAGGCCACCTCAACTATTTTTCGGCTTTTACCATGGTGGCACCTTTCGAAGATGCTGCATTTAATACGCCAGTTGGAGAAGTTTCCGATCCGGTGCGCACCGATTTTGGTTACCACCTGATTAAGGTGCACGATACGCGCCCCAACAAAGGAGAATTGCAGGTTGCACACATTATGAAAAACGTGGGAAGAAATGCCACTCCCGAGGAAAAGGCAAAAGCTAAAACGGCTATCGACTCCATTTACCAATTGTTGCTCAACGGAGCTGATTTTGCTGAAATGGCTAAAAATGAATCGCAAGACCGACGCTCTGCCGTTCGCGGCGGAGAAATGCCCTGGTTTTCGGCTGGCAGGATTGTAAAGGAATTTTCCGATCCGGCATTTGCATTAAAAAACGATGGCGATATTTCGAAACCTGTTGAAACGCCTTTTGGCTACCATATCATCAAACGACTAAGTGCACGCCCGGTTCCTCCTTTTGAAGAAGCACGTGCATCGATTGAGAGTCAGATAAAAAAAGATGCAACACGCCTGGCATCGGGGAAAAAAGTATTTGTTGAAAAACTGAAAAAGGAATATAATTTCACGGAAAACGAAGCTGCCAAAGCAAAATTAGCTGAACTTAATATTGCCGGCAATTCTGCTTTACCGGAGGATACTTTCTTCATTATCGATAATAAAAGCTTCGGTGCAGAAGAACTGACAGCGTTTATCGCACGAAAAAATATTAAAGTAGGCTCCTACCGTTCGGTTTACGATGATTGGGTGACGGATGAAATCACCAATCTTGAAGACTCAAAACTAGAAGAGAAATACCCGCAGTTCCGCTACCTGATGAACGAATACCACGATGGTATTTTACTGTTCAATATTTCGCAGGAAAAAATATGGAACTATGCAGCTAAAGACACCGCCGGGCTTGAGGACTTCTACCAAAAAGACAAGAAAAAACATATGTGGGGCGACCGTTTTAAAGGTCATATAATTACCTGCAAAGATGTTTCGGTTCGTGAGGAGGCTGAGAACCTGTTTGGAGCCGGGCTGAATGCAGATGAAGTACTCGTACACATCAATGCCGATGGAGAAGAACTGATTTCTATTGAAACCGGAGCCTGGGAAGAAGCCCAGAATCCGATAGTAGATTATTACGTTTGGAACGGAAAAGATCCAGAAGATTTTGACAGTGCTACTACTTTTGTTCGTGGCAACAAAATCGAACCGGAGCCTAAAACACTAGATGAAGCGCGTGGCCTGTTCATTTCGGATTACCAGGACTACCTGGAAGAACAATGGATAAAGGAACTGCGCCGTAAGTACAAGCTTAAAGTGAACAAAAAACTGCTAAATTCCATCGAGGGTGTTTAAACGAAAAATCACATATGGATTTATCGTTGCACTGGCAATTGCCGTTGCCGGATGTTCGTCGGACATTAGCGACGAACCGGTTGCCAGCGTTGGAGAAAAAGTGCTTTACCGAACGAAAGTAGACGAAATTCTGCCCAAAGGAATCAGCATGGAAGACAGTATTTCGATGAGCAACAATTACATCGACAAATGGGTTAAGCAGGAACTGTTGATTCAAAAAGCCGATGAAAACCTAAGCGCCGAGCAAAAAGATCTTCGTAAAGAGTTAGAAGAATATCGCAATTCGCTGATTATTTACAAATACAAAAATGAGTTGATAAAGCAACGCATGGATACGGTTGTTACCGACCAGCAGATTGAAGATTTTTACAACAGCAATCCGGCAAATTTCAACCTGAATAACAGCATCGTAAAAGCAACGTTTGTAATGATACCGGGTGATTTGGCTGATCCAGAACTGGTAAAATCGTTGATTGCCGACACTTCGCCCGAAGGAATTGATGAACTTCGCGATTATTGCGGACAATACGCCAAGAAAGTGAACATATCGGCCGACGAATGGATCAGCTTCCAGATGCTGGAAAAGAACTTTCCACAACAAGTGGAAGACCCCGAGACCTTTCTTACGCGGAACAAGTTATATGAAATGAATGATTCAAATTATTACTATATTGTCAGCATTCATGATTATAAGCTAAGTAACGACCTGGCTCCGATTGAATTTGTTCGGGAAAATATAAAGAATCTAATCCTGAATCAGCGTAAGATCAAGTTCTTAAAAGAAATTGAGGAAAATATTTACACAGAAGGTGTGAGAAAAAAGAAATTCAAAATATATGAATAGGAAACAAATTAATGAAAATAAGATGACTAGAATTTTTGTAACTATGATGCTAATGCTTGCGGTATTTACTGCAGCAAATGCTCAGGATAAGGTTATCGACCAAATTGTAGCCGTGGTTGGTGGTAACGTTATTTTGAAATCGGACATCGAAAACATGAACATTAACCAGCAAGCACAGGGAATTACCTCCGAAGGAGATATGAAGTGCGAGATACTGGAAGATTTTTTGATCAACAAACTGCTTGTTGCTGAAGCCGAACTGGATACCTTAATATCGGTAACACCTAGCCAGGTAAACCAGCAAATGGATGCACAGCTGCAAATGTACCTGCAACACTTTGGTACCGAAAGCGCTGTTGAAGCCTATTTCAACAAGCCGATTGCGAGTATTAAGGCCGACATGCAGGAAGCCATTCGCGAACAATTGTTAAGTCAGCAAATGCGCTCGAAGATTGTTGAAAATGTAACTGTAACACCATCGGAAGTACGTTACAACTATCGTAATCTGAACAACGATGAAATTCCAACTATTCCAACGCAATACGAGTATGCACAAATTACTGTGCAACCTCAGATTGATCTTGAAGAAGAAAACCGGGTAAAAGCAAAATTGCGTGAGATAAAAAAACGTATCGAAAATGGTTCGAACTTTGCGGCAATGGCTGTAATTTACTCTGAAGGTCCATCGGCAAAAGATGGTGGTGTTATTGGTTATTCAGGTCGTGCACAACTTGATCCTGCTTATGCATCAGCAGCTTTCAACCTGAAAGGAGATAAAGTGTCGAACGTAGTAAAAAGTGCGTTTGGTTACCACATTATTCAATTGGTAGATAAACAAGGCGGAAAAGTAAACACCCGCCACATTTTGATGAAACCTAAAATTTCGGTTGAAGCAAAAGAAGAAGCATACAATCGTCTCGACAGTTTGGCCAACCTGATTCGTAAAGATGAAATTGCGTTCGAGCAGGCAGCTCAAATGTTCTCGTACGATAAAAACACCCGTAACAACGGAGGTATTGCGATTAACATCAATACCATGTCGTCGAAATTTTCGATAGAAGAAGTTGATGCAGATGCGAGTAAGATCATCACCAAAATGAATATCAACGAGATTTCAGATCCGTTTGAAACCATTGATATGGAAAATCAGCAACAGATTTATAAAGTTATAAAGCTGTTAAAGAAAATAGATTCGCACAAAGCCAACCTGCAAGACGATTACCAAACGCTTGCCGAATTGTACCTGGCGAAAAAGAAAGAACAGGTTTTGGAAGAATGGATTGCCGAGCGCCAGTCGCAAACCTACATCCGTATCGACAGAACTTACGCCAACTGTAACTTTAATTTCGACAACTGGATTAAATAATAACCCGCGAATTTTTGTTATGAATTTTAAGAACGACGTTGAAGCCTTAGATGCACTTCAGGCCAAGTTTAAAGACCTGAAAAAAGAAATTACAGCTGTAATCTATGGCCAGGATGAGATTATAGAACAGGTACTGATATCGCTGTTTAGCCGCGGTCATGTTTTGCTCATCGGTGTTCCCGGACTGGCAAAAACACTGCTGGTTACTACCATTGCAAAAATATTGGGGCTAAACTACAACCGTATTCAGTTTACGCCCGATTTGATGCCATCGGATATTATTGGTACCGAAATTCTTGACAACGAACGTAACTTTAAATTCATTCGCGGGCCATTGTTTGCCAACATTATTCTGGCCGACGAGATTAACCGTACGCCACCAAAAACGCAATCGGCACTGCTTGAAGCTATGCAGGAACAATCGGTTACTGCCGCCGGACAGCATTTTGAGCTGGATAAACCGTTTTTCGTACTGGCAACACAAAACCCTATCGAGCAGGAAGGAACCTATCCCCTGCCCGAGGCGCAACTCGATCGTTTTATGTTTTCGGTGTGGCTCGATTATCCAAAACTGGAAGACGAAATTACCATCGTAAAAAATACAACTACCATACAAAACACCGAGTTTAAACCGGTTATTTCAGGTAAGGAAATTCTTTATTTTCAGGATCTGATTCGTAAAATTCCGGTGAATGATAATGTGTTACGTTATGCAGTTACACTGGCGGCAAAAACCCGTCCGGAGAATGAAAATGCAGCAGAAATTAGTAATCAGTACCTGAAATGGGGAGCCGGGCCACGTGCATCGCAGTACCTGGTATTAGGAGCAAAAACACATGCTGCTTTGCATGGAAAATATTCGCCTGACATTGAGGATGTAAAAGCCGTTGCTCCGTCCATTCTGAGGCACCGGATTATAAAAAACTACAAAGCCGAAGCTGAAAATATATCAATCGACGAAATCATCGACAAATTGCTTTAATGTCTTTTTACCGTTTTTATAGCAGCGCCACATTGCGCAAATTTACCCCGGCAATTTCCCTTTTAATTCTTTTGCTTGTTAATGTAAAAGGATTCTCTCAGGAGAAGAAACGCGTGGAAATTTTGCAGGCAGGAGATTTGGTTCAAACTGCAAATATTGCCAATGCCCAACGTCTGATCGACGACGTAATCATCCGTCATGAGGGAATTCTGCTGTATTGCGACAGCGCCTACACTTACGATCAATCAAACCGGGTGGATGCTTTTGGCAGCGTACACATTAACCAGGGCGACACGCTTCACTTGTATGCACGAAAAGTTTATTACGATGGTGACCGCAGTTTTGCACAGGCCATAAACAATGTGAAACTGGTGAATACCGAGGTTACGCTTTACACCGATACGCTGGATTACGATATGAACCTGAACGTTGGTTATTACGATTGTTTTGGGAAGATTGTTGACAGCACCAACACCCTTACCAGCAAAGTTGGGCAATATTACCTCGACTATAACGAAGCACATTTTACCGACAGCGTTGTTGCGTACTCTGATAAATATACGATCAACAGTGAAGACCTACGCTATAACACGCAAACCGAGGTTATCTTTTTTAAGGGACCAACTACCATTCGCGATTCGGTTAATACTCTTTATGCCGAAGATGGTTGGTACAATACCCAAACCGGCGAGGCCGACCTGAAAGAAATGCCTCGCGTGTATAACGAAACGCAACTTTTAACAGCCAAACAAATACGCTACAACAAAGAAAATGGCGACGGTGAGGCCGAAGGAAACGTTCACATCGAAGACTTTGAAAATCGCACCATTATTCAGGGAAACAAAGTAATTTACAACGAAGCAAATGAAACAGCCGTTGCCACCGATTCGGCAGTTTTTATTTCGTACAACGAAGTCGACAGTCTGTTCCTTCATGCCGATACCTTAAAAAGTATTCCTGACACTATTGATGGCGAAAATATTGTGATGGCTTACTACGGCGTACGCTTTTTCAGAACCGATATACAGGGACTCTGCGACTCGCTGATGTATTTCACCAAAGACTCGCTGGTTCAAATGCACAGCAACCCGGTAATCTGGAGCGAACAGCACCAGTTGAGTGCCGATTACATCGAAATGATTCAACATACCACAGCACCCAACGAAATGCATATGATGAAAAATAGTTTTATCATTTCAAAGCAGGACTCGGGGCGCTACGACCAAATTAAAGGTAAGGATATGACCGGTTACATTGTTAACGGCAAACTACGAAATATTGATGTAGACGGTAACGGACAAACCCTGTATTATGCGCGAGATAAAGAAGCCATTATTGGGCTAAACAGAGCAGAAAGCAGCAATATTGGTATTCGTTTTAAAGACGGACAAATTGATGCTATTGCATTCCAAAAGCAACCCGAAGGACAGCTAAAACCAATTCTAGAACTTGATGAAGGCGAAAAAACATTGCCCGGTTTCGAGTGGAAAATCAAACTTCGGCCGCTGTCTAAAAGCGACATTTTCTGGCGACCGGAGAAGAAAGAAGCTACTCCTGACGATGAAGTTGTAACTGAGCAGTAGACATTTGTCACTGATCACTGGGAATTTGATAGTTGGATACTTAAACCTGATTACTGAGACTGAAAACTGAGACTGTTCACTAAATCCGGCATCCAGTTTCCAGCAACAGATCTCTCACTGCGTTCGAGATGACAGCAACTTTTGCCTTTATACTTTTTCCTTTTGCCTTAAACAAAGTTACTCCAATGTTAACGCAAATCAGACATTTCAGTATTATTCTTCTTTTTTTAAGAAAAAAAGGCCATTTCATTTTCATTTTAAAATAATATTTTCATATTTGCAGGAAATCATAAGCAAATGACAAAAAACATCAACATTTCTATTCTTAGCCTCATTATTGGTATTCTTCTTCTAACAAGAAAGAAATGAGAATGGTGTGTTGATTAACGATATTGGATTAAAGAAGCCATTCTCAAATTGAGGATGGCTTTTTTCATGATAGATACGGACTTAGCTTAAAAGAAAAATAACATAAATAGACAACAAATTATGAGCGACAGACTTTACATTTTCGACACAACTTTGAGGGACGGAGAACAGGTCCCCGGTTGTCAGTTGAACACGGTAGAAAAGATTGAAGTTGCCAAAGCATTGCAAGAATTGGGAGTTGATGTAATTGAAGCAGGATTCCCTATTTCGAGCCCCGGCGATTTTGAATCGGTAGTAGAGATTTCGAAAGCGGTTACATGGCCAACAATTACAGCCTTAACACGCGCAGTACAAAAAGATATTGATGTTGCAGCCGAATCACTCAAATACGCAAAAAAAGGTCGTATCCACACTGGTATCGGAACATCAGATTTTCATATTTACCACAAACTCAACTCAAATCCCGATGCAATTATCGAGCGTGGTGTTGAGGCAGTGAAATACGCTAAAAAATACGTTGAAGATGTAGAGTTTTATGCCGAGGATGCCGGCCGTACCGAGAACGAGTACCTGGCCCGCGTTATCGAGGCAGTGATTAAAGCCGGTGCTACGGTTGTAAACATTCCGGATACTACAGGTTATACATTGCCACACGAATTTGGTGCAAAAATTAAATACCTGATGGATAATGTGCCAAACATTCATAAAGCTATTATCTCAACCCACTGTCATAACGACTTGGGAATGGCAACTGCTAACACTATTTCAGGAATCCTAAATGGTGCCCGCCAGGCAGAAGTTACCATTAACGGTATTGGCGAACGCGCCGGTAACACTTCGTTAGAAGAAGTGGTAATGACATTGAAAACGCATTACAAATCACTGGGAATTGAAACCGGTGTAAATACCAAGAAGATTTTTGGAACAAGCCGCCTGGTTTCAACTTTAATGAACATGCCGGTTCAGCCAAACAAAGCGGTTGTTGGACGTAATGCTTTCGCGCACTCGTCGGGAATTCACCAGGATGGCGTGTTGAAAAACCGCGAAAACTACGAGATTATGGACCCAACCGATGTGGGCATCAACGAATCGGCAATTTTATTGACTGCCCGCAGTGGCCGCGCCGCATTGAAACACCGTTTGGAAATGTTAGGCTTTGAGCTGGATAAAGAAAAACTGGACGAGGTTTATGAAGAGTTTCTGAATCTTGCCGACAAGAAAAAAGACATCCGTGATGACGATATCGCATTGTTGGTTGGCGATGCAACTCGCAAAGAGCACCGCATTAAACTGGAATACCTGCAAGTGGTTACCGGTAAGAGCTTAAAACCAATGGCTACGGTTATTTTGAATATTTCAGGCGAGAAATTCGATGCCACATCTGATGGAAATGGTCCGGTTGACGCAGCTATTAAAGCGGTTAAAAAGATCATTCATCGCCAGGTAATCATTGAAGAATTCCTTGTTCAGGCGATTACACGCGGAAGCGATGATATTGGAAAAGTTCATATGCAGGTAGAATATGATGATTCGATCTACCATGGATTTGGTGCACATACCGATATTATTACAGCTTCGGTAGAGGCCTTTTTGGATGCCATTAATAAATTGCCGGCAGCAGTGTAATTAAATAAGGATAAAAGATGTAGACAATTCATCCCCCTTTATCCCCCTTCGAAGGGGGAATGCGACAAAGGAGCAGGGGGATGAGATTAAAAAAGAATAAAAATTGAATCCATATAATAGATGGAAAGAAATCATGACAGCAAAAACATTATTTGATAAGATTTGGGATGCACACGTGGTGAAACAGGTCGAAGGCGGCCCAAATGTATTGTATATCGACCGTCACTTTATTCACGAAGTAACGAGTCCGGTTGCCTTCTTAGGGTTGAAAAACCGCGGATTGAAAGTTTATCGTCCGGATCAGACCACAGCTACTCCCGACCATAACGTTCCAACAATTAACCAGCACATGTCGATTAAAGACGAGCTTTCGCGCAACCAGGTTGACATGCTGAAAAAGAACTGCGATGAAAACGGAATCGTTTACCACGGTTTAGGAACAGAAGGACACGGTGTGGTACACATTATCGGCCCCGAAATGGGTTTAACCCAACCGGGAATGACCATTGTTTGTGGCGACAGTCACACTTCTACTCACGGAGCTTTTGGTGCCATTGCATTTGGTATTGGTACCAGCGAGGTGGAAATGGTTTTGGCCAGCCAGTGTATTATGCAGCCGAAACCGAAAAAAATGCGCATTACCGTTAACGGTACTCTGGATAAAGGTGTAACAGCAAAAGATATCGCATTGTACATCATTTCTAAAATTTCTACCAGTGGTGGTACCGGTCACTTTATCGAATATGCAGGTTCGGCAATCACCAGCCTTACAATGGAAGGCCGTATGACGCTTTGTAACCTAAGTATTGAAAGTGGTGCACGTGGCGGTATGATCGCTCCGGATGAAACAACTTTCAATTACGTAAAAGGCCGTCAATTTGCACCAAAAGGTGAAGATTGGGATAAAGCCATGGAAAAATGGGCAGAGCTAAAATCAGACGAAGATGCAGTTTTCGATACTGAATATACTTTTGATGCTGCTGATATCGAGCCGATGATCACCTACGGAACAAACCCAGGAATGGGAATTGGAGTTTCGCAAACTATTCCAACGTCAGAAGGTCTATCAGGAACAGATAGAACGACTTATCAGAAATCGTTGCAATACATGGGATACAACGAAGGTGATTCCATGAAAGGCAAACCTGTTGATTTTGTGTTCCTTGGAAGCTGTACAAACGGTAGAATTGAAGACTTCCGCGAATTTGCTGCTTTTGTAAAAGGAAAGAAGAAAGCGGATAACGTAACTGCATGGTTGGTACCGGGATCAAAAGCAGTGCAAAACCAAATTGAAGCAGAAGGACTTGTTCCAATTTTGGAGGAAGCAGGTTTTGAATTGCGTCAACCGGGATGTTCAGCATGTTTGGCTATGAACGACGATAAGATACCGATGGGTAAATATTCTGTTTCAACGTCGAACAGAAACTTTGAAGGCCGCCAGGGACCAGGTGCCCGCACATTGTTGGCCAGCCCGCTTACAGCAGCAGCAGCAGCAGTATCTGGTGTAATTGCTGACCCGAGAGACTTGATGGAATAGGGAATATTGGAATAGAGAATTTAGAATGAAGAATCACAAATTGTAACGAAAATGTCGACAAGTAATTTGGCAGAATTTAAAGAGAACATGAAGCTTCGAACAAAGAACTTTGCTCACGATTGTGTTAAGTTTTCTCTGGATTTGCCTAAAAATACGCTTGGAAAACACATTCGGGGACAATTGATTCGCTGTTCTACTTCTGTTGCGGCAAATTACAGGGCCTCTTGTGTTGCGCAAACTGTTCCAATGATTATTTCTAAACTGAGTATATCAATTGAAGAAGCCGACGAAAGTGAATTCTGGTTAGAATTTGCTGTTGATGAAAAATTAGCGATAAAAGAGACTGCTGGAAAAATAATTCAGGAGGCTCATGAAATAGCTTCAATACTCATCAAATCTCGTCAGACACTTCAAAACCGATAACTCTAATATTCAAAATTCTAACATTCAAATATTGTAAAAAATGGCATACGATAAATTTTCAATAATAAATACTTCGGCAGTACCTCTGCCATTCGAAAATGTAGATACCGACCAGATTATTCCTGCACGTTTCCTGAAAGCAGTGGAACGTAAAGGATTTGGCGACAACCTTTTCCGCGACTGGCGGTATGAAAACGATGGAAGTCCGAAAACTGATTTCCCGTTAAACAACAGCAAATATTCAGGTAAAATCCTTGTAGGAGGAAAGAACTTCGGTAGCGGATCAAGCCGCGAACACGCCGCATGGGCCATCTACGATTATGGTTTCCGTGTAGTGGTTTCAAGCTTTTTCGCCGACATCTTTAAAGGAAATGCTTTGAACAACGGACTATTACCGGTTGTTGTTTCACCAGAGTTCCTTGAGAAAATCTTTGTTCAGATAGAAAAAGATGCAGATTCAACTTTTGAAGTCGATCTACCAAATCAGAAATTCACCATAACAGCTACTGGTGAGTCGACTGATTTCGAGATCAATCCATACAAAAAACACTGTTTACAAAACGGATTGGATGATATCGACTACCTCGTTGAAATGAAGGAGCAGATAGCAAAATTTGAACAGGCTTAGAACTATGGAGGGTTTCACCAATCGTGAAGCCCTCTATACATAACAGACAGACAAAAAATGACAGGCAAAGCAGTAGAAATTTCAGGTAAGCACCTGACCATTATGGATACTACCCTGCGCGATGGTGAACAAACTTCGGGAGTTTCGTTCAGCGAGAGGGAAAAACTTAGTGTAGCCAAGGTGCTGCTTGAGGATGTGAAGGTAGACCGCATTGAAATTGCCTCGGCACGGGTGTCGGAAGGAGAATTCAAAGGTACCCAAAAGGTAATGGAATGGGCGGCACAGAAAGGTCACCTCGAGAAAATTGAGGTACTCGGATTTGTTGATGGAAAAATTTCGCTGGAATGGATTGCCAAAGCAGGTGGAAAGGTGATTAACCTTCTGTGCAAAGGATCGTATAAGCACGTTACCGAACAGCTGCGAAAAACGCCGGAACAGCATGTGTCCGATATCAAACAAGTGATAAACTATGCCTCTGAAATGGGAATTAAGGTAAACATTTACCTTGAAGACTGGTCGAACGGCATGCGCAGCTCGAAAGACTACGTTCACTTTATGATATCGAGCCTGAAAGACGAAAAGGTGGAGCGTTTTATGCTTCCCGATACGCTGGGAATCCTTGATCCGGACGAGACTTACGATTTCTGCCATGAAATGCTCGCAAGCTTCCCTGATGTTGAATTCGATTTTCATGCGCACAACGATTACGATTTGGCCATTGCCAATGTTTTTCATGCAATGAAAGCCGGAATCCGCTGTGTACACACCACCGTAAACGGACTGGGTGAAAGAGCCGGCAATGCTCCCCTATCGAGTGTTATAGCAACCATAAAAGATCACCTGAAAATGAAAACGCGGGTGAACGAAGCCCAGTTAAATAAAGTTTCGAAACTGGTTGAGTCATTTTCAGGTATTCGTATTCCAACCAACAAACCGTTGATTGGTGAATTTGTGTTTACGCAATGTAGCGGAATCCATGCAGATGGCGACAGTAAAAACAACCTGTATTTTAACGACTTGCTACCGGAACGTTTTGGCCGCACACGCCAGTACGCTTTGGGAAAAACTTCGGGCAAGGCCAATATCAAAAAGAACCTGGAAGAGCTTGGAATTGAGTTGGACAAGGATTCGTTGAAAAAAGTTACGGATAAGGTTATTGAACTGGCCGACCAGAAAGAAACCATCACTAGCGACGAACTTCCGTACATTGTTGCCGATGTGCTGGAAAATGAACTTTTTGAGCAGCGTGTAAAAGTGGTGAATTACTCGATAAGTTACACCATGGGATTGCGCCCGATGGCCAATGTTTCGCTTGAAATTGACGGAAAAATTTACGAGGAATACAGCGATGGCGACGGACAATACGATGCATTTGTAAAGGCTTTGCGAAAAATCTACGAACGCCTCGACAAAATATTCCCAATGCTGGTTGATTATGTGGTAACTATTCCTCCGGGAGGAAACACCAATGCCCTGGTTGAAACGGTTATTACCTGGCGCAACGATCACGAATTTAAAACCAAAGGTCTGCATCCTGACCAGAATGCTGCGGCAATTTTGGCAACAACCCGAATGTTGAACGTGATTGAAAATGAGTTCAATCCTACAAAACTGGAAGAATTAAAAAACGAAAAATAATAACGACTTCGGACTCCCGATTTCGGGTTTCCGACAATTAGAACAAAATGAAACTAAACATTGCATTATTGCCCGGCGACGGGATCGGACCTGAAATTGTGGATCAGGCTATGAAAGCAGTGAAAGCTGTTGCACAAAAATTTAATCACGAATTAGAATACGAACAGGCATTAACAGGTGCTTGTGCCATCGACGCAGTTGGCGATCCTTATCCGGAAGAAACACACGAATTGTGTATGAAATCGGATGCGGTACTTTTTGGCGCTATTGGCGACCCAAAATTCGACAACAATCCAAAAGCGCCGGTTCGTCCTGAGCAGGGTTTGCTGGCTATGCGTAAAAAACTGGGATTGTATGCCAACATCCGTCCGGTAGAAACTTTCGAATCGTTGTTACACAAATCGCCACTTCGCCGCGAGTTGGTTGAAGGTGCTGATTTTGTTTGCATCCGCGAATTAACAGGTGGAATGTATTTTGGTGACAAAGGCCGCAAAGATGAAGGAAATACAGCTTACGATACTTGTATCTACACACGTGAAGAAGTTGAGCGTATTTTGAAACTGGGATACGAATTTGCTGCCAAACGTAACAAAAAACTAACTGTAGTTGACAAAGCCAACGTACTGGAAAGCTCGCGTTTGTGGCGCGAAGTAGCTCAGGAAATGGCTCCAAATTACCCTGACATCAAAACTGAATACATGTTTGTGGATAATGCTGCCATGCAAATTATTCAGTGGCCAAAGAATTTCGATGTAATGGTTACCGAAAACATGTTTGGCGATATCCTTACCGACGAAGCCAGTGTTATCACCGGTTCGCTTGGACTATTGCCTTCTGCATCAGTTGGTATCCATACCTCTGTATTTGAGCCGATCCACGGTTCGTACCCACAGGCAGCAGGTAAAAACATTGCCAACCCGATTGCTACCATTCTTTCAGCAGCAATGATGTTCGAATATGCTTTCGACCTGAAAGAAGAAGGTAAAATTATTCGTGAAGCTGTTGCAGCTTCAATGGCAGAGGGTTTTGTTACGGAAGACATTGCTGAAGGACAGGCGCAAAGTACATCGGCAGTTGGCGACTGGATCGCTCACTGGATCGAAAAGAACTAAGTAGATATACATTCCGTATATAAAAAACCTTCAGGAGTTTTCCTGAAGGTTTTTTTATTTGATTAAGCCTCATCTATAATTGTAGGCGGTTCTATCTTCTTCCATATTTTCGAAAAATCCCACTTTAATATCAGTTTAAATATTATCAGCATAATCACCGAGGAAATGACTAAAGTTATCGATTCACTTACCGGGTCTGTCTCTCGCTGAAAGAATAATGCCGGTGTTTGTAAAGCTGATTCTTTGCTGGTTACCAGTATTGACAAAAGGGTATTATTAATTGCATGTATACCAATCGCCAGCTCAATCCCATCATCAAGTACCGCTGTTATTGCGAAAGCCAAACCAAACACAAAATACGATGGCATCATCATCCAAAATCCGTGTTCTTTCACTTCCGGATTCATTCCATGCATTAAGGCAAACAAAACCGACGGAATAAGAATAGCCCCCCACGCGCGCTTTGTCCACCCGGCAACTCCCTGCGCCAAGTATCCCCTAAACAGAAATTCTTCGGTGCCCGACTGAACGGGAATAAAAATAATAGCCACAAAAATCAGGGAGATAAAAGCAGCCGGATCAAAACGATACTCAAACTCTTCAGGGCTTATTAGCAACTGCACAAAGAACAGCAGTAACATTATCGCTCCCCATACGCCAACACCCAGCCAAAACCGCTTCCACCTGAAAGGCTGTCCACCGTTTACAACATCTATGGCCTTTCGCCGGTGTAAAGCCTTTATAAGAACAATAGCCATAACCAATATTACAATAAATGGAATAACCATGAGTACAAGCCCCAGGTTAGGATCAATTCCATACGCCGATAAATCCATTGGGTTTTCCGCTGGCGTAAACTCCCCCCCATTTCTGGCAATTGACACCCCCATTACAATAATAAGTGGAATTCCACCAACTATTTGCCCGACAAGCCATGCCACAAGAATTACTACTAAATATTTCCACCATTGATTTTGGCCGTCGAAAGCGCGCGTTAAATGTTTCATTTCTTTTCTATTGAAGGTTTAAAGTGCCAACGAAGTTAAAATATTTTGTTAAGTATGCAAGCAGTCATTTTGCAAAAAAATGTGTCAAACTAATATCAATCAATA
This sequence comes from uncultured Draconibacterium sp., assembly GCF_963677575.1. NCBI lineage: Bacteria > Pseudomonadati > Bacteroidota > Bacteroidia > Marinilabiliales > Prolixibacteraceae > Draconibacterium > uncultured Draconibacterium sp. Next base: position 5,198,127 of record NZ_OY782038.1, on the reverse strand, counting down.
CGCTCCCCAACTTTTCAAAATATTTTAGATAAAAATGCTTCGACTATTTCATTTATGAAAAATATTCACTTACTTTGTATTTCAAAGTACTTTTAAAATGAATGAATCAGAAAAGCTGTTAAGCGAATTAAAAGACATCCGCAACATTATGGAGCGCTCAAGCCGCTTCCTGTCACTTAGCGGGCTATCAGGTATTTTGGTGGGCATTTATGCCCTTATCGGCGCCTATTTTGCCAACCGTGTCGTACATCAGTTTCCCTACTCCATACCACAAGAAAACTTAAACGAAGTACTCACCTCCATTTTTGTTATCGGTATTACTGTACTAATACTGTCGCTTTTCACCATTTATGTTTTAACGGTTAAACAGGCGAAAAAGGAGCAAAAACCTATTTGGGGACCAGGCTCAAAATTGTTGTTAACCAACCTGCTTATTCCTTTGGCAACGGGAGGAATATTAACTACGGTACTTGCATTACGCGGTTATTACGGTGTTATTAGTCCGTGCTTCCTAATTTTTTACGGACTTGCTTTAGTGAATGCTGCTAAATATACACGTCCCGAAATTTTAAGCCTCGGCCTGGTGGAGATCGTTTTAGGATTACTGGCGGCAATATTTCCGGGTTTCGGACTATATTTCTGGGCCATTGGTTTTGGTATTGTTCACATTATTTACGGCTTGATGTTCTTAAATCGTGAACACAAAAATTCAGAAGCGTGAAGAATCCGATTCAAAATCTGAATAAGGCCTTTGAAAACAAAGTGAGGCTGGGCGTTATGGCGGCTTTAATGGTGAATTCGCGCTTGAGTTTTAACGAACTGAAAGACCTGCTCGAATTAACCGATGGCAACCTGGCCAGCCACATTAAAGCGTTGGAAAAGGAAAAATTCATTTCGGTGAACAAAACTTTTGTTGGCAAAAAACCCAACACTACTTACGCCGTTACTACGAGTGGCAGCAAGGCTTTTGAACAGCATTTAAAAGCATTGGAAGATTTAATAAACAATCAAAATATACTGAATAAATAATTTTTTTACCCATTTACTTTGTATTTCAAAGTACTTTTAAAACAATTAAATCATGGAAAAACAAGAAAACATTTTAGACCGCCTGGGAATTAGCTTCCACCGGACATTGTCGTTCAAACTGTTAGTGATCGGGATGCTTATCCTAATTCTGCTGATACCCAAAGTAATGATACTGGATCTGATTGGCGAGCGCCAGCTTAATTCGGTGCAGGTTGTAAACGAAGTGATGAGCAAATGGTCGAACGAGCAGCTCATCAGCGGACCTGTGCTATTTGTTCCTTTTAAAAAGAAAATTTACAATGAGGAGGAAGACACATACAACGAAGTAACGCGTTACGCCACTTTCCTGCCAAAAGAATTATCGGTTAACGGAACACTACTGCCTAAACAATTAAGTCGCAGCATTTACAATGTTGATGTGTACGAGGCCGAACTTTCGATAACCGGTAATTTTAAGGACGTTGACCTCGAAAAACTGAACATCGAATCTTCGGATATGATTTGGGACGATGCCCAGTTACAATTATCGATTAGCGACCTAAGGGGAATAAACAAAGGACTGGAACTAAGTTGGAACGACAAATCCCACACATTTTCGCCCGGCAAAGTCTCATCCCCTATCGGGCACAGTGGTGTTTCAATTCCGCTGAAAGATCTTTATGCCAACGATCTGAATGGAGCATTCTCGATTAAGCTGCAGTTAAAAGGCAGCCAAAACCTGATGTTCACTCCGCTGGGCGAGCAAACCACTGTTCATCTGGAATCGAGCTGGAACGATCCGGGCTTTACTGGCAACTACCTGCCTGCCGACCGAAATGTGGACGACAAAGGTTTTCAGGCTGACTGGAGTGTTTTGCATTTTAACCGAAATTATCCACAACAATGGATAAGCACCAACAACTCTCTAAACCAAAACGACATTGAAAACTCAAAATTCGGTGTAGAAATGGTGAGCCTCGCCGACCATTACCAGAAAAACATACGTAGTGCCAAATACGCCATCCTCATAATTATCATCACTTTTGTGGTTTTCTTTATGTTCGAAGTGCTATCGAAACAGCGCATTCACCCGTTTCAGTATATTATGGTAGGTTCGGCAATCAGCATTTTTTATTTACTGTTGCTTTCAATTTCCGAACACCTTGGATTCAATCTGGCTTACCTGGCTGCAGCTTTGGCAGTAATTATACTGGTGTTCTTTTACACCCGAAGTTTTATGCCAAAACTTAAAAACCAGCTGGGAACCAGTCTGAGCCTGGCAGGGTGTTATCTTTTCATTTTTATCCTTTTACAACTTGAATCGTTTGCACTTCTAACCGGCAGTATCGGATTATTCGTACTCCTGGCTGCTTTAATGTACTCTACCCGGAAAGTAAACTGGTATAAAGAATAAGAATCGACAATGTCCTCCCGGAATGTTTTGGGAGGATATTCAAAAAATTATTAGCCATGAAAAATGTTTTTATAGAAAACCGAATGCTCAGCTTTAAACATGCATTTAACGGAATTCGGCATTTGTGGAAAAAAGAAATAAATTTTCGAATTCACATTTTTGTGGGTATTACTGTGATTTCCTTGGCCAGGCTCGTCGAAATTACCAGAACCAAATGGTTGCTTATTATCATTTGTGTTGGAATTGTACTGGGGGCTGAAGCTTTCAATTCAGCTATTGAGCGTATTTGTGATATTGTTTGTCCGGAGAAAGATATAAAGATCAAAATTATAAAAGATATTTCTGCAGCAGCAGTTTTTCTCGTATCTGTTATGGCTGCAATCATAGGCGTAATAATCTTCTGTCAAAAGTCATAAAATCTAATCAGCGAGCTTGCTTTTAGCGGTGTCCCATATATCTTTGCAAAAAAACTGCACAATGAGCGATTCAAAATATTTTCCTCAATTACAAGATATAACTACAGCAAAGCACAACCTGTGCGAAATTGTATTGCACACACCACTTCAGAAAAACCTGAATTTATCGGAAGAATTCGAAGCCAACGTATTTTTAAAACGCGAAGATCTGCAGATCGTTCGTAGCTACAAAATACGTGGAGCCTACAATAAAATAGCGCAACTTACGGATGCCGAGCGCGAAAAAGGAGTGGTTTGCGCCAGTGCCGGAAACCATGCGCAAGGCGTTGCTTACTCGTGCCGACTTTTAGGAATTGAAGGCAAGATTTACATGCCCACAACAACACCTAAGCAAAAAATCAAACAGGTAAAAATGTTTGGGAAAACGCACGTTGAGGTGATTATTACCGGCGATACTTACGATGATGCCCACCGAGCAGCTTTGGAAGACTGCCAGAAAACAGGCATGTCATTTATTCATCCGTTCGACGATCCGCAAATTATTGAAGGGCAAGCAACCGTTGGTCTGGAGATTTTACAGGACTCCACCGAAACGATCGACTATTTGTTTGTTCCCATCGGAGGTGGAGGTTTAGCAGCCGGAGTTGGAGCCTGTATAAAACAGATCAGCCCGAATACAAAGATTATCGGGGTAGAACCAGCCGGTGCACCATCGATGCAAAAGTCACTGGAAGCCGACCATGTGATTAAACTTGAAAAAATAGACAAGTTTGTTGACGGTGCTGCTGTTCAGCGCGTTGGCGACATCACTTTCGAAATATGCAAAAAGGTGGTTGATGAATATCAATCGGTGCCGGAAGGTAAAATTTGTACTAAAATACTGGAACTGTACAACCGCGACGCCATTGTTATAGAGCCGGCCGGAGCACTGTCGATTGCAGCTCTTGATTTTTACCGCGAGGAAGTTAAAGGGAAAAACGTAGTTTGTATTGTTAGCGGAAGCAATAACGATATTACCCGCACCGAAGAGATAAAGGAGCGTTCGCTGCTCTACGAAGGACTGAAGCATTATTTTATTGTACGTTTCCCTCAACGTGCCGGTGCTCTGCGTACTTTTGTTGATGTGGTACTTGGTCCCACCGACGATGTTACCCATTTTGAATACTCGAAAAAAACTAATCGCGAGAAAGGTCCTGCCGTGATCGGAATAGAAGTTCAAAATCCGGAAGATTTTAATGGACTTGTTAAACGCATGGATGAAAATGGGTTCATTTACGAATACCTGAATGAAAAAGCTGATCTCTTTCAGTTTTTGATCTGATCTCTGAGCATACAAATCAATAGAATAAAAAAAGAGCCATCCGTTAGCTGACGGATGGCTCTTTTCTTATATCTCAGCCTGATTATTCTTCTTCAGGAGAAAGGTATTTATAAACGATACCTGCCAAAATCGCACCAATAATCGGTGCAACCCAAAACAGCCATAACTGTCCTATCAACTCGGCGTTACCGGTAAAAAGTGCCTGACTGGTACTACGTGCCGGATTTACCGAAGTATTGGTAACCGGAATACTAATGAGGTGAATTAAAGTTAAACACAACCCAATAGCAACACCTGCCAGATATTTGGGTGCTTTTGAATGTGTAGCTCCCAAAATAACGATCAAAAAGAAAAAGGTCATCACCACTTCGCAAACCAGCGCAGCTACCATTCCATAACCTCCCGGCGAGTAGGCACCATAACCGTTGGAAGCAAAAGTTCCGATTTCGGCACCGGCCTTACCTGTGGCAATAATATAAAGCACAGCAGCACCGGCAATACCTCCCAGCACCTGCGCAACAATGTAAGGTATAAGCTCTTTGGCATCAAAACGGCCGCCAATCCATAAACCTACCGAAACAGCAGGATTTAAATGACAACCGGAAATATGCCCAATTGCATAAACCATGGTTAAAACGGTTAAACCGAAAGCCAGGGCCACACCTGCAAACCCGATTCCCAACTCAGGAAAGGCAGCTGCAAGCACAGCGCTCCCACAACCTCCGAGAACCAACCACATGGTTCCGAAAAATTCAGCAACTAATTTTTTCATACGATAATTTTTAATTTGGAAATTCATTTAAAAATAAATGCCAAACAGTTAAAAACGGAACCTAGCTGTTTAGCTTAGAAAAGTTAGGACTATTGAAAGAAAAAAACAAATATTTAGTCTTTGCAAGAAAACGCCAAATGCTGCGTTACTCTCGGTTTGAAAACGGTCGACTACCGAAGTAAACTCCCTGATTTCCAAACCTTCGAAAGCCTTGCCTTTGACGCTTTCTTATCAAAGATAAAGAAATTGCTGAGTTTTCTGGCAGGCACTATTTAACAGCCTGCTCTCCGATGACCAGAGGCATTAAAAACCTGATCTTTTTCAGTTTTTGATTTTATCAATTTCTACAAAACAGCTTAAAACCTAACATTTTTACATTTCTGCAATGGCTATTCGTCAGTTTTGTTTGCTACATCGGGGAAAAAGAATAAATTAGCGACTCCTAAATTAAACCGGCATCAAAATAAAAACCATCACGAAAAGCAAAATCGGTTCTGTGTAGAACGATTTGGTTTTTCAATCCATAAAAAGGCAATAAAAAGGGTATGAAGATTCTTAAAATAAAATTACACTGGCAAATTCTTATCGCACTGGTACTGGCTGTATTGTTTGGCTATCTTGCACCAAACGCAACAGAATACACCTCGTGGATGGGTGATATTTTTCTTCGCGCATTAAAAATGGTGATCATTCCTCTTATCCTGAGTTCGATCATCAGCGGAGTTACCAGCATGGGCGAAGGCAGCAACCTTGGAAGGCTGGGTTTTAAAACATTGCTTTATTACCTGGGAACAAGTACGTTGGCCATTTTAACCGGATTATTTATCGTAAACCTGGTAAAACCCGGCGTGGGTGTTGAGCTTGGTTTTACCCAATCGGTAGAAGGACTTGCCGAAAAAGCAGGTTCGGTAAAAGATATTCTTTATCGCCTTGTTCCGGATAATATTGTTGATGCCATGGCACAAGGAACCATTTTGTCGGTGATCTTTTTTGCCATTGTTTTTGGCTATTTCATTACGAAAGTTGACGAACCTTATAAGAACTCTTTAAAAACATTTTTCGACGCCATTTTTGAGGTGATGATGAAAGTAACACTGTTCATCATCAAATTTACGCCGCTCGGTATTTTTGGAATCGTTGCCGGAGAAGTAGCCCGCAATTCAGAGCAGCTGGCCAACATTGCCGGAAGTCTGGCTATTTACAGTTTGTGCGTAATTGTTGGTCTTTTGATTCACGCGCTCATCATTCTACCTTTAATTGTTCGTTTTATCGGGAAGGCAAAACCGTACGCGCACTTAAAAAATATGGTCACTCCCCTGCTTACCGCATTTTCAACATCATCGTCGAGTGCAACGCTGCCATTAACCATGGAAGCGCTGGAACACAATAGCGGTGTATCAAATAAAATTACAAGTTTTACCTTGCCTTTGGGAGCTACCATAAATATGGATGGAACTGCACTTTACGAATGTATGGCTGCCATGTTTATAGCTCAGGCTTACGGCGTTGATTTGTCGTTTACACAGCAGGTATTTGTTGTAGTTACGGCATTGCTGGCATCGATTGGTGCTGCCGGAATACCAATGGCCGGACTGGTGATGATTACTGTTGTTTTGACTGCCGTTGGATTACCACTTGAAGGAATCGGGCTTATTTTAGCTGTTGACCGGATTCTGGATATGTTACGCACTGCAGTAAATGTTTGGAGCGACAGTTGCGGAGCTGTTACTGTAGCCCGTTCGGAAAACGAGGAAACCAGTGTCGCCATTTAAGGCGCCACATTCTATAATTATAACTTTTTTTGAACTATCAAACACTTTTCTGAATAACAAAAAATCTGGTGAATTCTATAAATTAGAATTCACTAAAATTTCTGCCGGCCGGCGGCCTTCATCTTTGCCTTGAAGCAAAGCCCAAAAGAGGCCGATCCACTAATGCAACCTCAGCTACATCGGAGTTTGGCCTCGGCCGGTGAACCGGAAAACAAGTGGTGACAGCGTTAAGAAATTACTGTTGTTTGAGGAGGTACGACGAGTTTCAGGAATTTTAGTCGGCACCGCGTAGCTTTTCCGAGGGAAGCAGGCGCAGCCTTGGGTTTTCTGTCTACTCTTTGGGCTAAGCCAAAGAGTAGATTTCGCCTGAAAAGGCAAAAAGTGCGTTTCTTCTACCTAGTTACTTCACTCCAGTAGAATTTCCATGAGAGACCGATATCATTATGGATCTGTGAACGACACAAAATCATCTGCAAAAAGCATATTACAATCTGCATAATTCGAATTCTTTTAAAGCAGTCAAGCTAGACGAATTTATTGGCTTATTGGCAGAAAATCAATGGATTATTCAAATAAATGGTTTACCATTGTAGTGTAAATGCATTTAACGTTACAATGAAAATCTTTAAGTACAGGGTTCTTAACCACATACTATTCTGGATATTTATATTTACGTTTTATACCATTCCGTACCTATTATCGTATGGATTTGTAATCGAAGCGTTTATAAATATCATTTACATTCCCATCGACATTATCGGCGTTTACATTGTTATCGAATACCTCATTCCGCGTTTTGTATTTCAAAAGCGGCGTTTTGGGATTTTCATTCTTGGCACCGCCGTAATCATTGCACTAAACATTGCTATCTCGAATTATATAAAGCTGAACATTCAACCCCTACTGGGATTTTGGGTGGTACGCCGACCGTTTAGCGCCGAAATGTTTTCAGCATTGCTCAATAATTTTATGATTATTGGTACAGCCACAGCATTTAAGTTGTTCAGCTACTCGTACAATATTCAGTTAACACAGTCGGAACTGGAGCGCAAAACCATTCAGTCGGAGTTGGGAATTTTACGCTCGCAGGTTAATCCACATTTTCTGTTTAATGTGCTGAATAATATCGATGCACTTATATACGAGGACAAAGAAAAAGCATCAAATGCTATTGTTCTGCTGTCGAAGATTATGCGTTACATGCTGCAGGAATCAACGCACGAAATGGTAAAACTGGATAAGGAACTTAGTTATATTCAAGATTACCTGGAGTTGGCGAAACTTAGCTTTGCCGATCCCAAATTTTTAGAATTTGAACAAAAAGGAGCACCAAACTCGCAGTTTGTGCCACCACTTTTGTTTATTCCAATTATTGAAAACGCCGTAAAACATTGCAATAAACAATCGGAAACTCCCGGTGTAAAAATTAACTTTTCCATTGATACCGATTGTATTGAACTGCGCACATCAAACTCTGTAAAACGCAACAATTTTAAGTTGCCCGACAGTGGCACCGGAACGGGACTAAAAAATGTTGAAAAGCGCCTAAAACTCCTTTATGGCAGCAATTTTACTTTTGATATTAAAAAGGATATGGATAAATTTGATGTGCATATAAAAGTGCCGGTATAAAAGAAAAACGCGTATTTTATGAAAATGAATTGCATAGCTGTTGACGACGAACTTTTAGCACTAAAAAAGATTGAACGTTTTGCTGAAAAAATTGATTACCTCAATCTTTTAGGCACTTTCGATAATGCTCTGTCAACCTTTTCATTTTTGCGCGAAAACAAAGTCGACCTTATTTTTCTCGATATTCAAATGGATGAATTTACGGGCATCCAGTTGCTGGAAACCTTAAAAGATCCGCCATACGTAATTTTAACCACTGCTTTCGATGAATATGCACTGAAAGCTTACGAGCTGGATGTGGTTGATTACCTGTTAAAACCCATTCCTTTTGAGCGTTTTGTAAAAGCCACCGAAAAGGTTTATGCGCGCTTTTTAAAAGACCAGAATAACCAGGCTCCGGCGCCAACACAACATCCGGTAGAAAATAACGATCACCCGGAATACACTTTCATAAAATCGGGGAATAAAACAGTTAAAGTTTATTTCGATAAGATTTTATACATTGAAGGACAGCGCGATTACCTGCAAATTCACACCAAAGACAGCCGGATTATGACGCTTCTGAATTTCAAAAAAATGCAGGAACTGCTTGATGACCAGAAATTTATTCGCGTACATAAATCGTACATCATTTCAATCGACAAGATCGACTACATCGAGAACAATACCATTAAAATAAAAGACAAACTTATTCCGGTTAGCAGCACCTATAAAATTGCTTTCCAAAACCTGCTTCAGAAAAAGAATTTTTTGTAGTCAACACCACCTATCCCTTGTCCTTTTTTTAACAAAATTTCACGCACAGGCTTTTCCTATTTTTATAATTTTGCAGCTGTTTTTTAGAGTTAAAACCAGGTTAAAAACCCAGTAAAAATGAAGCGAGTAATCCAGATTTTTATTTTGTTTTTTGTTGTGGCAACGCTAACAAACTGTAAAAAAGCAAACAACAACATTCTGTACGACAAAAAGTACATCGGCGAGATTAAACAAGTTAGAGAAGAACTCTCATTTTATATGAGAACGAACTTTATTCCGGGGGCGCAAGTCGCTATTTCCAAAAACGGGAAACTTATTTATTCCGAGGGTATTGGTCTTGCTTCGAAAGACCTTAATGTGAAAACCACCCGCGATACAAAGTTCCGCATCGGGTCGTTATCCGAATTGTACACCACGCTTATTTATTTAAAAATGGTGGAAGATGGCACACTTATTCCCGATTCAACAATACAACATTACCTTCCCGATTTCCCGGAGAAAAGACTTCCGGTAACAGTTGAAAATCTAAAAGATCACACCTCGGGAATAAGAGAAATGAATAGCCGGGAAAGGGAATGGCGAGGAATTAATGTTACACTAAAAAAAGGTTTGGAAACCTTTCAGAATGATGAATTGATGGCACCTCCGGGAGCGATTCATAAAGAAAGCCGCTTAAATTTTAACCTTCTTGGTGCCATTATGGAAAAAGCATCGGGGAAAAATTTCAGAGAACTTTTGGAAGAATATGTAACCGACACGCTGCATTTTGAAAATACGTGCCCCGACAATCCATTTGCAACAATAAAAGGGCGTACTGATTTTTACGATCACAATATTATTTCGCAGGTGGTAAACGCCTTATCCATCGACATGCGTTGGCGCGCTCCATCCGAAGGGCTTTTATCAAGTGCCGAAGATTTGATAAAACTTACCAATATTTACCTTAATTCGGATTACCTGAACGACAGTACGCGCGCTCATCTTTTCGATCCTGCAGAGCTGAGCAACAACCAGAAAGCACAATTTGCCAACGGCTGGCTCATTTTACACGATCGACAAGGAAATACTTTCTACGGGCGCGATGGTTTTGTGCACGGAGGTAATTCTTCGATACTTATTTATCCGAAAGAAGAGCTGGTTATTGCGCTTACATCGAACCTGACGCAGGATCGGCCAAATAATACCATATTTAAACTGGCCGATATTTTCCTTCCCAAAGCGAAGGAAAACGAGGAATAGAATTTTCTTTTCGGAACCACGATACACGGGGTTTTTATAAAAAGTTTTATTTTAGATATTCAAAACAAGACTTTTTATGGAAACCCTTATTTTTTTGGGAGTATTTATTGGGCTGGCTGCCGGAATAGCAGGAACGATTTATTATTACAAAAACCAGAGCGAAAAACACCTGCACGACCAGTCGGTTATTTTGCTTGAACAAATAAAACAGGTTTGCAAACTAATTACTGTTGAAGGAGAATTCTCGGAACTTTACACGCACCGCGACGAGAAGCAACTGTTCTTCAAACTCTTTCAAACCGAAAAAAGAGCATTACTTATTGTTAAAGCCAAAGTGATGATCGGTTTCGATCTCACCAAAATAAATATCGATATAAATCCGCATAAAAAGCGAGTTGAATTGTCGCGCTTTCCCGAGCCCGAAATACTCAGCATCGACAGCGACCTGGAGTATTACGACATACAAAAAGGTATAATCAACAAATTAAAAGAATCGGATTTGACCAACATGAATAAACGATCGAAAGAATTTATTCGTGAAAAAGTGGAGCAAAGCCACCTGGTACAAATTGCAAAAGACCAGGCCAGTGATACCATTTCGCTTGTGCAGCAATTAATTGAATCGGTGGGTTGGGAATTTGAAGCAGAACACCGCAAAATAAGCGCTACCAAAGTGAAGAAAATTCTGAAAGATTAATGGAAATACTGCGCAAAATATTCCGGCATTTCGTCGAGCTCCCTAATCTCAATCTCTTTATAAAATACCTCTGCCGCCTCGCTTTGTATCTGTATTTTTCCTTTATCCAGCGGCAAAGTTTCACCATCTTTAATATAGCGCGAGTTGCGTAATACCATAACAACGTGGCCATTTACAATATGCAGGCTATTACCATCGTAACAAACCAATTCCAGGGTATTCCACTCGCCCGGCGCTTTTTCGTAATTACCGCTTCGCAAACAAAAGCCCTGTATTTCTTCGTTTTGTCCCATAGGTAAAAACGGTTGATTTTCGTCGGCCACCGGATTCATAATATACTCGGGAAGGAAAGCCCGAATGTCGATAGCTGATGTGATTTGGCTCCAGTAATCGCCAATATGCCCCTCCATTACCTGAAACTCCTGCGATAACATCCACGATCTCCAATATTCTGCACCAAGTGGCCCGATTGAATGATACAGAATACCGGAATCCTTTAACAGATCTTTTCGAGGCTCAGACTTTTTATCGCCCCATTTCATTTTCAGCCGTAAATGATAATTGGCATATTCTTTCTTGCTAATAAGGCAACCATAAATCTCTCCACTCACTTTTATCATCTCTTCTCCATTATCATCTTCTACCGTAAAAACGTTATAACCGTCTTTATTTAAACCGATTGGATCAACCAGTTGGCCGTCTTCGTCTTTAGGCTGATCGCCATTATAGCCCAACTTGTGTTTGTAACTCAAATAACGGTCCCATTTCGAAAGGTCGCTATCCATTAACGATTCATACTCATCAGTGGGAACAGTAACAGTACACGCCGAAAAAATGATTAACAAAGAAAGAAGTGCAACTACTTTTTTCATGATCGTTGTTTGCTTTTCAGTCAAAACTAATTAAAAGTAAATACATAACGATGGAAAGCCCAACATTTTCTACCTGTATAACTCGCTTATCATCAATTTAAAACAATTAATGCAAAGCAATTAAAATAGCCGGATTAACCCAGACTTAACACGAGTCAACTATTCATAAGAAAGGTGTTACAAAACATAAAAAGGCAGTACTTTTGCGGCGTCAAAAAAATAAAGGGAACATGGGATACACAAGTAACACACTGATTATTAGAAGGAACTTACTAAAACAAATCGTTAAACTTTTTGCCGATGGGAAACTGGTTGAGGAGATCGACCGAATCCCCATCCAAATGATCCCCAAACGTTCAGAAGCGCAAAACCGCTGCTGTATTCATAAAGAACGGGCGGTAATAAAATACAAGTTATTTCCGTTGCTGGGCTACACGGTTGACGACGAAAAAGATGAATTGACTCCCCTTAGTTCCTATGCAGAAAATGCCCAAAACCGTACACAGGTTAAAAAGGAAATAATGACTGTGGTTGACGAGGCCTGTACAAGTTGTGTAAAAGCGCAGTACGTGGTAAGTAACCTTTGCCGTGGATGTGTGGCTCGTCCGTGTATGATGAACTGCCCGAAAGATGCTATTAGCATGGTTAACGGGCAGGCACAAATTAATACCGAAAAATGTATCAACTGCGGTATTTGCCAAAAGCAGTGTCAGTATCATGCCATTATCCACGTACCTATTCCGTGCGAAGCGGCGTGTCCGGTTGGAGCCATTTCGAAAGATGAATACGGTGTTGAACGCATCGACGACGATAAATGTATCTACTGCGGAAAATGTATGGTGGCTTGTCCGTTTGGCAGTATTTTCGAAATCAGCCAGCTTGTCGATATTCTCATGTGCATCCGAAAAGAAGAGCACACTACCGCTATTTTTGCACCGGCCATTCACGGTCAGTTTAATCTGTCTACCGGGCAAATTGAAAACTTGCTAAAGGAAATCGGTTTTAACGAAGTGGTAGAAGTAGCCGACGGAGCACGCTTAACGGTGGAACATGAATCGGCAGAATTTCTTGAACGCCTCGATGAAGGTGCGCCGTTTATGACCACCAGCTGTTGCCCGAGTTATGTGGAAACCGTTGAGAAACACGTAAAAGGAATGAAACCATTTGTTTCTGATACGCCATCGCCAATGATGTATGCTGCCGATATTGCCCGTGAGAAAAATCCGGGAACAAAGGTTGTTTTCATTGGGCCATGTATTGGAAAACGTAAAGAAGCCAGACGCAACGAGAAAGTTGATCATGTAATGTCGTTTGAGGAGCTGAATGCACTGATTGTTGGTTTGGATATCGATTTAGGAGGAATTCCTGACAATGAAAACCGACACAATAAAAAGACCGTTGACCGGGCTTTTGCACTTTCAGGAGGAGTTACAGCGGCCGTAAAAGCCGAACGTCCTGAGGCAAACATTAAAGAATTGGTGATTAACGGTGTTGACAAAAAAGCCGTTGGAATGATGAAAGCTTATGCCCGCGGAAAAGCGCCGGCAAACTTTATCGAATTTATGGTTTGCGAAGGTGGCTGTATTAACGGTCCTGCCTCGCTGGGCGAAATGGCCGGCAACAGGAAGTTGTTCAACGCCAACCTAAAAGAATAGTTTAGCATCATATAAAAGGAAAATATGGATCAACATTTTCAAGATATCATTTTACAATCAACCGGGGCAGAAAGCCTCTACGAAATTGAAGTTATTCAGAGTTTGTGGAGCGGTTACGGCGAAATCGTACGTTTTGGGCTGGAAGGTTGCGATCTTAAAAGTGTTGTAGTAAAACATGTAAACCTTCCCGAAAGTGGATCGCATCCGCGTGGTTGGAACACCGAACTCTCGCATCAGCGGAAACTAAAATCGTACAAAGTGGAAACAGAGTGGTACAAATCGTTTAACGCAAAATGCAACGACGATTGCAAAACGCCACAATGTTACGCACTGGAAACAAAAGGCAGCGAAGTTTTAATGGTTTTTGAAGACCTTGACAGTACCGGTTTTGCAGAACGTTTAAGTTCCATGGTTAACTGGGACAATATAAATGCCTGCATCCATTGGCTGGCCAATTTTCATGCAACTTTTATGGGAACCAAACCACAAGGTTTATGGGAAACCGGAACCTACTGGCACCTTGAAACCCGCCCCGAAGAGTTGGAAGCAATGGAAGACTTGCCGTTAAAAAATGCCGCAAAAACTATTGATAAGAAACTAAGCGAAAGCCCTTTTCAAACGCTGGTACACGGCGACACCAAACTGGCCAACTTCTGTTTTTCAAACGATGGCAAGAAAGTGGCAGCTGTAGACTTTCAATATGTTGGCGGTGGATGCGGGATGAAAGACCTGGCTTATTTTATTGGCAGTTGCATGAGCGAAAATGACTGTGAAAAATATGAATACAAACTTCTTGACATCTATTTTTCACATCTGCGAGAAGCACTTCAAAAGAAAAATTCGACTGTTGATTGTAATGCTCTGGAATCCGACTGGCGCAATTTATATCCCATTGCCTGGGCCGATTTTCACCGCTTTCTAAAAGGTTGGCACCCGGGGCACTGGAAAATCAATTCATACAGCGAACGAGTTTCGCGCAAAGTCATTGAAAAACTTTCAATGTAAGTTTTGTGTTTGCTTTGTGTAACTTTAGGGCACATTTAATGAAGCAAATATTATTACAAACTATGCAATTAACAAGCACCAACTTAAAAACACTTTGTGAAACGGCCATTGAAGCTGCAAAAAAAGCAGGTTCTTTAATCAGCGCATATTCTACAAAAGAAGTGGCGGTAAACAATAAGAAAGCTGCCGACAGCCTGGCTTCGCAGGTGGTTACAGAAGTAGATGTAAAAGCGCAAAATACAATTCTGGAAGTACTTGAACCCTCAATTTCAAGATACGATCTGGCTTTGCTTACCGAAGAAAGCGTTGACGATAAAAGCCGTTTCGAGAAAGACTATTTCTGGTGTATCGACCCAATGGACGGAACACTGGCATTTACCGAAAAAACGCCCGGTTATGCCGTTTCCATTGCATTGGTTTCAAAATCGGGAGAGCCGTTTATCGGTGTTGTTTTCGATCCGGTTACGCAAAATCTGTATTATGCTGTAAAAGACCAGGGAGCTTTTAAAAACTATAAAAGCTGGCAACCTGATTTGGAGCTGAATGACAAAAGAACCTTCACCTTGCACATGGACCGCACTTTCCTGAGATACGAACCTTTCGATGAATTTATTTTCGCACTTGAGGAGAAGTTACAGGAGCTAAATTTCAACAAATTGCATTTACAAAAAAAAGCTGGTGCAGTTTTAAATGCCATTTGGACACTCGATCAGGCACCGGGTTGTTATTTCAAACTTCCGAAACCAATACCTGGCGGTGGAAGCCTCTGGGATTTTGCAGCAACGGCATGTATCTTTGACGAGATTGGTGCACCGGCAAGTAGTTTCGATGGCACTACGCTCGACCTGAATCGAAGTGATTCTTCATTTATGAATCACCGGGGAGTATTGTATTCTTCAAATCAGCAGGTTGCAGAGATGATCATGAATAATCCAATATTGGCTCGCTAAGGTTCGAATTATCCTGTTCCTGCAGCTGCAGCCGCCCAATCAGGAAATACAGCAACATCGATATCAAACACCAAAACGCCCCAGAAATACATGACCAATGTAGCAACAATAATTCCGGCGAGGTTGAGTAGTATTCCGGTTTTAACCATGTCTTTTACCCGAATACGGTTGGTGCCAAAAATAATGGCGTTGGGAGGTGTAGCAACCGGTAACATAAAAGCCAGAGATGCTGCCAACGTTGCCGGAATCATTAACAACAAAGGATTTACTTCAATAGTAGTTGAAAGCCCTGAAAGAATAGGCAGAATCATTTCTGTTGTGGCGGTATTCGATGTTAGTTCGGTTAAAAACGACATCATGGTTACATTAGCAAAAGTAAGTAGAATTGGCTGTACATTGGCAAGTCCTGCCATTTGCTCGCCAAACCAAACCGAAAGTCCCGATTCAACAAATCCTTGTGCCAGTGCGAAACCTCCACCAAATAAAAGCACAATATTCCAGGGTATTTTTCGCGCCGTTTCCCAATTCATTAATCGTTCTCCTTTTTCTGATTTCGATGGCAAAATAAAAAGCAACAACGCAATAAAAATGGCCACTGTACCATCATTTATGTAGGATGGATTTTTAAACAACTTCGACCAACCGGGAATTTCCAGCGATTGAATAGTAAAACCCGACCTGAATATCCATAAAAATGCCAGGATAACGAACAAGATCAGCACGATCTTTTCCTCCGGTTTTGCTTTTCCCAATGCGTTATACTCTTCACGAAACTGGTTGATATGAACTTTTTTCCAACTCTTTTTAGGTTTGTACATCGCATAAAGTAAAAGCCAGGCCAACACAAATAAAAGCACAGTTACCGGGAGTGCAAAAATAAACCAGTCGGCAAACGAGATTTCTGTCATTTCCGGAAAAATGATGCTGACAATCCGGGCAAATGACAAATTTGGGGGCGTGCCTACCAGGGTTGCAACACCACCAATCGATGCTGAATAAGCGATTCCCAAAAGTAAACCGATCGAATACGTCCCCATTTTCTTTTCGCCCAGACTTTCTTCCAGTTTCAGAATTATTGAAAGTGCGATAGGAACCATCATCATGGCGGTAGCAGTGTTCGACATCCACATCGACAAGAAAGATGTGGCCAGCATAAACCCCAGCAGAATACGTCCCGGACTGATTCCGACAACCAGCAAAATGCGCAAGGCTATTCTCCGGTGTAGGTTCCACCGTTCCATGGCAAAAGCCATTAAAAATCCGCCAATAAAAAGGAAAATGAGGTGGTTAAAATACATAGCCGAAATCGTCTTGCCGTCAACTACGCCAAACAACGGAAACAGTGCTACAGGAAGCAAGGCCGTTACTGCCAGAGGGATAGCTTCGGTAATCCACCAAATCGCCATTAGCAAGGCAATGGCAAAACAATAAGTCACGCTTCTGTTCTGTGGATCGAGATCGGCAAAAAGAATTACCAGCAAACTGATCAGCGGAGCCAGAATTAAAGCCCACTTACGTACTCCCGACGGTTTCGATTGTATTAATTTAGGCATTTTAGTTTAATTCGTTTTCCGAATTTAGTACAACACAACGACTTATCCCGAATTATTCACCACAATTCTCAATGGTGGCTCACATAATATTGGAAGTCAGCATGATAATCAATATGGAGAATTATAATGTAATAGCCCCAATTTGGGTATTGTTTGCCATTATCGTCACGCATCTGCTTCGTTGCTAACTCCTTGAAATAGGTAACTATGTCGGTGGAGTCAGCCGCCTTGCATCTGCATAAAGCTAATGGCATGAATAATCCGGGTTATACAATAGCACAAATCCAAATAACTATTAAAGAAACTATTTTTTTTACTTCCAAATCCGTAACTTGAATGAAACAAAACACAGTAATATGTACACATACAAAGCAACAGTTGACCGCGTGGTTGATGGAGACACCATCGATCTGATTATCGACCTCGGATTTAAAATCACCACTTTTCAGCGTATTCGTTTGCGCGGTATAAACACCCCCGAAACCTATAACGTAAAAAAGGATTCGGAAGAGTATAAAAATGGGATGAAAGCTAAAGCGTTTGTTATTGAACGGATATCGAACAATGACAACGAAGTGATTGTTGAAACCGATAAAGATGTGGGTAAGTTTGGGCGCTACATTGGAGTTATCCGGCTGGACGATAACGAGCAATCACTTAACGAAGAACTGGTAGAAAAAGGTTATGCCGTTTATGCAAAATATTGATTTAACCCGGATAATTCATTTGATTTTAGCAATAGTCATATTTCTCCGGGTTAATCCCGACTTAGTTGAGTCCATTTTTGAATGTCAAAAATGGGTACGAAACTTCGTCGCATTAAACTATCTTGCTATTTGTGATGAATAATGCGGATTAGTTTAGCATAAATAACAAAAAAACATTCTATCTTTTGAACGCAGATTTGTAACTAACATTTATGACTACACAGAGCAATAAATTTGGAACGGCCCCGGTATTTCTCACCGCTATTTCAACAATTTTAGGTGCCATTTTATTTCTTCGCTTTGGTTATGCAGTGGGCACGCTGGGCTTTTGGGGTGTTATCCTCATCATTTTCCTTGGCCACCTGGTAACCATTCCAACGGCACTAGCCATTTCCGAAATTGCCACCAATAAACGTGTTGAAGGCGGCGGCGAATATTTTATTATTTCGCGCTCGTTTGGGTTGAATATTGGCGCCACAATTGGTATTGCACTTTTCTTTTCGCAGGCCATTAGTGTGGCGTTTTATGTGATTGCATTCACCGAGGCGTTCGAATTCTTTTTCAATCTGTTGGCTGACAAATACGATATTCTTCTACCAAGGCAGGTAATAAGTTTACCCGTTATGGCCGGTCTGGCTATTCTGATCATAAAAAAAGGTGCCAATTTGGGCGTGAAAGCACTTTATTTTGTGGTGGCCATTCTGTTTGTCTCCATCATTATGTTCTTTCTCGGATCGACAGAATTTTCGCAGTCGGCAAGCCTGCCTTTTGCAAAAGATCAGTTTCGGAATTTTGAGAATTTCTTTGTTGTCTTTGCAATTATTTTCCCGGCTTTTACGGGAATGACAGCCGGCGTTGGACTTTCGGGCGATTTAAAAAACCCATCGAAATCCATTCCTTTGGGAACGGTATTGGCAACGGTTTCCGGTATGATACTTTACATTTTTATTGTTTATAAATTGACCATGTCGGCATCAACAGCCGATCTGCTGGAGCACCAGTTAATAATGGGAAAAATTGCCATCGCCGGCGCGGTAATCGTACCACTGGGTTTGGCAGCATCGACCATTTCATCGGCACTTGGATCGGTAATGGTAGCTCCGCGTACTTTGCAGGCGCTGGCGCTCGATCATGCATTTCCTTCGAAACGAATAAACCGCTGGTTATCGAAAGCAAATCCGGCCGACAATGAGCCACAAAATGCATCGATAGTTACGGTGGCCATCGCCTTTGTTTTTGTGGCGCTGGGCGATGTAAATGCCGTTGCCTCCATCATCTCTATGTTTTTTATGGTTACATACGGCTCGCTGTGCCTCATCTCATTTCTGAATCATTTTGGAGCCTCTCCATCGTACCGCCCAACTTTCCGCTCGCGCTGGTACCTTTCGCTGGTTGGATTTTTGGTTTCCATCTGGGTAATGTTTAAAATCAGTACCTCCTATGCCTTGCTGTCTGCCGGCGCAATGACATTGATTTACCTTTATATTAACCACTACCACAAACACCGAAAAGATTTTGCATCACTGTTTGCCAACTCGCTCTTTCAGCTAAACCGGAAGCTGCAGGTGCATTTACAGAAGCGCAAAAAGATGGTGAAACAAAACGAGTGGCGCCCAAGTGCCATTTGTATTTCGGATAAGACAACTCATAATAACCGTGCGTTTCAATTGCTAAGCTGGATTTCGTACAAATACGGATTTGGAACTTTCCTGTACCTCATCGAAGGCTATTATTCCTCAAAAACGGTGGAAAAAGCAGACGACATGCTAAATCTAATGCTTGATGAAGCCGATGAAGAAAACTATGTGTACATTGATACCATAATTTCGCCATCGTACACTTCGGCAATTGCACAAGCCATACAAATTCCGGGTGTTGCGGGTATGGAGAACAACATGGTTATTTTTGAATACGACAAAGAAAAACCTGATAACCTGGGGAGAATAATCGAGAATTTTTCGCTGGTAAACAGTGGCGACTTTGATATTTGTGTGTTGGCATCGTCGCCCAAAAAGATGAAAATACAAAATGGCATTCACGTCTGGATTAATTCTTTCGACACAGAAAACGCCAACCTGATGATCCTGCTTAGTTTTATTATTCTGGGCCACCCTGATTTGAAAAAGACGAGTATCGATATTTTTGTGGTTTGTCACGAAAACGAAGTGCAACAATCAAAACAAGAAATGAAAAAACTGGTATTGTCGGGCAGGATGCCGATTACCGAAAAAAATATCAAGATCATTCAACGTACCGATGAAATTTCTACGCGGGCAATTATCAATAAAACATCGAAAGATGCCGGTTTAATTTTGGTGGGGCTGCGCGAAGAAATGATAAAACACGAAAAAGAGAACACTTTTGCTGGTTACGATGATCTGGGAACAATTTTGTTCGTTCACTCGAAAGAACAGAAGGCAATTGAGTAGCATAAATTATTATCTACCTTTTCTCATGTCTTGATCCGATTTAATAAGAATGATTTCTTTGCTGGTTGATAGAAATGTTTGTCATAAATCTGCCTGCCGGCGGCCATCATTTTTGTCTTGACACAAAAACGATATACGAGGAAGGCATTTCCGAGCTCAAGGCTACTTTTAGCCTTTACCCTACGTTTTCATAAAACCCAAATTCGGACGGGTGATCTCCTCGATCCCTCGGAGCTTCCCGCTCTCACTAAAGTTTTATTTCATCTCATTATTATTGTTTATTTTAAAGGTATTCGATGTAACTCGCAAAGCAGTTATACTTTCATTTAGGTAATTTTTCCAGTTTGCTCGTTTCAACTTCGGGCAAAGACCAAAAGAGGCCGTTCCACTTATGCAAGGTTAGTACTAACAGAGAACAACTTCGAAGCTTCGACCTCGGGCGGTGAGCCGGAAAACAAATGGTTGCAGCGTTAAAAAATTACTGGTGTTTGAGGAGGTACGACAGCCTGTCCCGATCGAAGCATCGGGAAGTTTCAGGAATTTTAGCCGGTATCACGTAGATTTTCCGAGTGAAGCGGACGCAGCCTTGGGTTTTCTGTTTACTGTTTGGGCTAAGCCAAAGAGTAAAATCCGCCCGATAGGGCAAAACACAATGATTTCTTGACATTTTCATTGGCTTTTATAAATAGCTCCATAGATTAATTGGGAAAAATTTTCGATTTGTTATTCAATACTGCTCCCTTTATTATTGCAGACAATTCGATTAGGATAATTGAACAAAACAAAATATTTCGTAACTTCCGCTAAACGCTAATCCGGATCTTAATGAGGGAGATAAACGAATTTATTACCGACCAAACAGGATTGAGTGCCACTACCCAGCACAAAATAATTATCTCGATCTTAATCCTGATCTTTCTTTCGATCATCCGCCTGTTGATACTGCGCATTGTTTGGCGGCAAACGCAAAACGTAAAAATCCGCTACTCGTGGAAACGCTCCCTCTCGTTTATCATTCCTTTTACGGGATTAATTTTGATCAGTGCGGTTTGGATTCATGCCTTCGAAGAATTTGGAACTTTTCTGGGTTTATTTACCGCTGGTATTGCCATTGCATTAAAAGACCCGCTCACCAACCTGGCAGGCTGGTTTTTTATTTTGGTACGCAAACCTTTTCATGTTGGCGACCGCGTTCAAGTTGGCCCGCACACTGGCGATGTAATTGATATCCGGTCATTTCAGTTTACCATTCTCGAAATCGGGAACTGGGTAGACGCCGACCAAAGCACAGGCCGAATTATTCATCTTCCAAACGGAAAAGTTTTTCTTGAACCGCAGGCGAATTTCAGCACCGGTTTTGAATACATCTGGAACGAAATAAAAGTGAATATCACCTTTGAGAGCAACTGGCAAAAAGCCAAAGATATTTTGGATACTATCATTCACGATTATTCAAAAGACATTCACGTAAAAGCGCAAAAAGAAATTCAGGAAGCGAGTAAAAATTATATGATCTATTACAAGCACCTCACGCCAATTGTATATACCAAAGTGATGGATTTTGGCGTGCGTTTAACCATTCGCTACCTGTGCAATCCACGGCAACGAAGAGGTTCGGAGAATATAATCTGGCAAGATGTACTAACCGCTTTTAATAAAGAAACTGATATTCAATTCGCTTATCCTACTACGCGATTTTACAAAGCCGGAGAAGTAACAGAAGCACAGTAACGCAACCTTTAATACCACAAAACCATCTTTAACCAAACTGCTGTTATGAAGCGTATTATCTTTTTTCTTTCGCTACTCCTAATTGTTATTGCTGCCTGCAACGACGAAAAAGGTATTGAAATGGATATTGTTGAAACGGGTTGTATGAATGGCTGGGGTGAATATTACGAAGGCACCGGTGACTACAAACATGCAGTAACAGCCTATCTTGAAGATAATAACATTGAAGTTTATTCTGTAAACAGAATTAATTATTCTTCCGGTCCGTTTTGTGAGGCATGCTACTGTCCTACCGGCAATTTAATCGTCATCCGAATTAACGATAAAGATGTAGACAAAGCCGAGCAGCTGGGTTTTCACCTTGTTGTAAACGATCAAAATAACATCCCTTTAGAGGACTAATGTCCGTCAATAGTGCTTAACCAGCCGTCATGCTGTCCGTCAGCTGACGGATTCAGCATCTCTATTTTTGAAACAGATTCCGAAATAAATTCGGAATCAAGAAGCGGGATTTTATACATAACACCACACTAATCCACTGGTATTTTACCTTTAAATTCTGTTAAATTTACAATATGCCAAAACAATTTGATCGCTATTAAGTTATATGTATCGAAAAATCCATATGATTCGATAATCTTAACAATATAGAACAATGAGCAAAAAAAACGTTTTTAAAACTGCCTCATTGACTTTTCTACTTACCCTTATTTTTTCGGGTATCGCGTTTGGTCAAAACTGGCAAACCGATTTTCAGCAATCCTTACAAACTGCAAAAGCAGAAGACAAGCCCATCATCCTGGTATTTTCAGGATCGGATTGGTGTGCCCCTTGTATGAAACTGGAGAACGAGATCTGGAGTTCAGATGAATTTAAAAACTACTCGGCAGAGCATTTTGTGCTGTACAAAGCCGATTTTCCGCGTAAGAAAAAAAATCAGCCCGACAGCGAGCAGGTGAAAGCCAACAAAGAACTGGCCGAGAAATACAACAACAAAGGTTTCTTTCCGCTGGTGGTAGTGTTAGATGAAAACGGCAAAGTGTTGGGCGAAACGGGCTACAAAAAACTCTCGCCCGATGAATACATCAAACATCTTGAAACTTTTGTGAACTAATGGTTCGCCAAATAGCAATACTATTGGTTTTAGCAACACTGGGGCTGTCGGTTTTTGGCCAGCAACCTTATAAACGAACGCTAAAACTTATGGGAAGCCGCTTCGATATTACCGTTGTTGCCAACAACGAGCAGGAAGGAAACGGCTATATTGATCTGGCGGTTGAAGAAATTCAGCGTATTGAAAAGCTGATCTCGTCGTGGGATGCCGATTCAGAAACTTCGGCGATAAATAAAAATGCAGGAATAAAAGCGGTAAAAGTATCGCCCGAACTTTTTGCATTGATCGAACGTGCCATTCGTATTTCAGAGTTGACCGACGGAGCTTTCGATATTAGCTACGCCTCCATGGACCGCATCTGGCATTTCGATGGAAGTATGACAGCCATGCCTTCGGAAGAAACCATTGCTGCCTCGGTGGCAAAAGTTGGCTATCAAAACATTGCTTTGAACAAAGCGGCTTCAACCGTTTTCCTGAAAAAAGAAGGAATGAAGATCGGTTTTGGTGCCATTGGAAAAGGTTACGCCGCCGATAAAGCCAAAGCACTGCTGATAAGCAAAGGAGTGAGTGCCGGAATCATCAACGCATCGGGCGACATGAATACCTGGGGCAAACAACCCGACGGATCGTACTGGAAAGTGGCTATTACCAACCCCATGAACAAAGACAAGGCTTTTGCACTGCTGCCTATAAAAAACGGTGCGGTGGTAACCTCGGGCGACTACGAAAAATATGTAAAGTTCAACGGAATACGTTACGCACACATTATCGATCCGCGAACCGGCTACCCGGCACACGGAATTATCAGTGCCACCGTATTTGCACCAAAGGCCGAACTGGCCGATGCGCTGGCAACATCAGTTTTTGTAATGGGAATTGATGTGGGACTCGACCGCGTTAACCAATTGCCTCAAATAGAATGTATAATCGTTGACGATAAAGGAAATATTCATCAATCGGAAAATATTAAAATCGAAACAGAATGAGGATAAAGAAAAAAATCATTTTGCTGGCCGGACTGGGCATTATGCTTTTTAGTTCGTGCACAGTGCTTAAAGAGTACGAAAAGGTAAATATAAACGATCCGGATATGGCGCTGGCCGACCGCAAGATCGACAAATTCCAAACTACTTTTCAATCGTACAGAGAGGCTGCTTCGGGAGCAAACGGAGGTAAAACCGGTGGCGGATGTGGCTGCAATTAAATCCAATTTAAAACATGAAGTACTTATTTAGTTTATTATTCATTACTTCAGTGCTTGTTGCAAGCGCCCAGAACGACAGCGGTGCGGGCGAATACAAAAAACGTGTACTGGAGCATACCGAGATAGATTTTCTGCTGAACTATTACGAGCAGGATGGAGAGAATGCCGCTGTTACCGGTGGCCGCGGTACCGAAGAACTTACCGATGTTTCGCCAACAATTATTGTGGCCGTTCCGTTGAACGACGACGATGTACTGACGATTAACGGCAATATTTCGGCCTACACTTCGGCTTCGTCGAGTAACATTGACCCTTTTGACGGCAAGCAACAGGCCGATCCTTTTGTCGCCAGCAGTGGCGCATCAAAATCGGATGTATGGGCAAACGTGGTTGGAAATTACAGCCATAGTTCCGACGACAGAAACCGGCTGTGGAATGCCAACTTATCGGTTTCTGCTGAGTTTGATTACACCTCATTTGGCTTCGGCGGAGGGCGCACCTGGTTGTTCAACGAGAAGAACACCGAGTTATCGCTGAATGGTAATATATACCTCGACACCTGGAAACTTCTCTACCCTATCGAATTAAGACCTGATGAGGGAGGCTCGTTCCAACAGGTAGTACCCGGTTACGATCCGTCTTTTAACGAGCATACCAGCAAAGGACGAAACTCTTATTCTGCAGGTATTGGTCTTTCGCAAATCCTTTCGAGCAGGATGACGGGATATGTTTCGGCCGATTTTATTTTGCAGGATGGATTGCTGGCGACTCCGTTTCATCGTATATATTTTGCCGACAAGGAAGATTACTTCTACGAGAACTTCCATTTAGCAGATGATATTGAGCAGCTGCCCGACTCGCGTTTTAAAATTGCGCTGGGGGCACGACTCAACTATTTTGTAAACCACAGGGTAACGCTGCGCACCTTTTACCGGTATTACACCGACGATTGGGGAATTACTTCGCACACGGCAAGCCTTGAAATTCCGGTAAAAATTACCGATAAGTTTACCATTTACCCGTCGTACCGGTTTTATAACCAAACGGCAGCCGACTATTTTGCGCCATACAACGAGCATTTGTCTACCGAAAAATATTATACCTCGGATTACGACCTGTCGAAATTTTCGGCCAATAATTACGGTTTTGGAGTTAGCTACACCGATGTGTTTACCAAAGGGCATATCTGGAAACTGGGCTTAAAAAGTATCGATTTAAAATACCATAAATACGACCGCGACTCAGCCTTCTCCGCATCAATGGTTTCGTTTGGGGTAAAGTTTATTGTTGATTAAAAAAACTACCTGATAAAAAAATCCGGTCTGTGAGTTTCAAAATTTCACGGACCGGATTTTTATTGCACCCCGTTACAAACACATTCCTTCCAAAGAAATTATTCAACGAATTAAAATCAAACCTGCAAGCCTGGAGCTGGTACTCACCAGTCGATAGCTACTATGTCCATCCCCATTAACTCATTATGTAATTTTTAAAATTATCATACTCTCAAAAAGAATAATTAGTAAATTTATTTCACTATTTCAATTTAAAATAGTATTATGCTTTTTAAATTGAAAAACCCGGATAAATAGAATTTACTGTAAAAAGGAAATATCGATGAGCTAAAATTAACCAAACAAAGTATGTTTAAAAACCTATTTCCACCTTTAAAGTTTTTTCAGCCCAAAAAGAAAAGGAATAGTAATACTTTTCAGGAAAAGGAAACAATATATCACTCAATGATTGAACATTCCGTTCTTGGGATGTGCATTATTCAAGACAATCATTTTCGTCATGTAAATAATAAATGGTGTGAAATATTTGGGTACTCATATGAAGAGGCGGTTAATAAAATCAGACCTTTTGAGACGATACATGATGACTACAAAGAGACAGTTAGAAAAAATATAGAGAAACTTCTCTCGGGCCATACAAACTCCCTGGATTTTGAATTTATAGCGGTCCGAAAAAATAACGAAACCTTTTGGATCAGGATATATGCAAAAGTAATAATGTATCAGACCAAACCTTCCGTTTACGGAATCTATACAGATATTACCAAACAAAAAGAAAAAGAGTCGGCCATGCTTATAAACGAAGCCCGGCTGCATGTAACACTTGAAACAACACAAATTGGAATTTGGGATTGGAATATAGAGAAAGATACCTGGTATGCATCTCCTATTTATTATACCATGTTGGGATATGAGCCAATAACAGGTAATTCAGACAGAAAAGTATGGCTTAACAGGATACACCCGGACGAAAGAGATTTAGTACGCAAAAAGATAAACCTGATGCGTACACGAAAAGAAGAACATTATTCTTACGAAGCCAGAATATTGCATGCCGACGGGAGTTACCGCTGGCACCAGGTTATTGGCCATATTATCGACAAGGGCAAGCAGGGTGAGATAAAACGTATGGTTGGAATAAGGAAAGATATTACTGCTTTTAAAAAAGCAGAAGAAGAACTTCGGAAAAGTAAAAGACGCTTAAGAACACTCCTTGATACCGTTCCTGATCTGATCTGGTTAAAAGACCCGGAAGGATTTTACCTGCAATGTAATCAACGTTTCGAACAATTAAATGGTGTACCGGAAAAACAAATTATCGGGAAAACAGATTATGATTTTGTTAGCAAAGAGCAGGCAGACTTTTTCCGGCAAAAGGATAAAGAAGCGACACAATCAGGAAAATCACTAATGTATGAGACGGAAGTAACTTTCGCCAACGGTCACAATGAAATTCTGGAAACAATTAAAACTCCAACCTTTGAAAATGATGGAACCCTGATTGGCGTACTTGGTATTGGCCGGATTATTACAGAAAAGAAAAAAAATGAACAGGAGCTTAAGAAATACCGCGAAAATCTAGAAAGGCTTGTAAAGGAACGAACAGAGGAGCTTGAAGCAACAATTAAAGAACTATACACTACAAATAAAGAGTTAATAATTCAGAAAGAAGAACTCCTGAGCACCGTAAACAAATTAAATTCAACAAGAAAACAACTTATCCAATCGGAGAAAATGGCATCTTTAGGTATACTTTCTTCCGGAATAGCGCACGAAATAAACAATCCATTAAATTTTATCCACGGTGGCAGCATAGCCATCGAACAATATTTTAATCGTAAATTAAAAGGTGAACATACTGAAGTCGCCCCGTTTCTGGAAGCGATTAACGAAGGAATAAAACGGGCTTCACAAATTGTTTCAAGCCTGGGCCATTACAGCAGAAGTGAAGACCTGCCGGTAATAGAATGTGATATTCACACGATTATTGATAACTGCCTGATAATGTTACAAAACAGGCTAAAATCGAAGGTTATAATTACAAAACATTACACCCCAAAAAAGCATGTTTTATTGGGGAACGAAGGGAAATTACACCAGGCAATTTTAAATGTTATTGTAAATGCTGAACAGGCAATTAAAGATAATGGCACAATAGAAATTAAAACAGACATTATCGATAATCAATTTACGATAACAATACAAGACTCCGGAAAAGGAATGGAACAAGAAACAATCAATAAAATTTTTGATCCGTTTTTTACCACAAAGATTTCCGGAGAGGGAACAGGCCTTGGTTTATACATAACCTACGATATTATTCAGGAGCACCAGGGAAAAATTATGTATGAATCTGAGATTAATAAAGGCACAAAAGTTATAATTCAATTACCAGTTAATAAATAAGTATGGATACAAAAAAGACCATATTATATGTTGATGATGAAGAAATAAACCTTATGTTGTTTACAAGCATTCTAAAAGACAGATACAATATAATTACCGGAACATCTGCCTCTGAAGGTTTAGAGAAATTAAATCAATTTCCTGAAATACAGGTTGTTTTTAGCGACATGAAAATGCCTGGCATGAATGGCATTGAATTTATTACACAGGCCAAAAAAGAATATTGTGATAAAATTTACTTCCTGATGACTGGCTATAATGTTACCAAAGAAATAGCCAGCGCAATGAAGCAAAAAGTCTTCATGAAATATTTTTGTAAACCATTTGATATTCCTGAGATAAAATCCTCAATATCAGAAGTGTTAGATTAAACTAAACCATTATGCCCTGAAAGTACATAGGTTTAAGTTTGAATGAAATTCAAAATGAACAAAGCATAGGATATGAGTAGAAAGCAATGAATAGTGAGAGAAGAAAATAGACACGAATAAGCTTCTCAATACTCAAATCTCTGTACTCAAATCAAAATCCTATAAATAATAGTTTATAGAAACTAAAGTAGCTGCAATGAATTGAAAATCGCTGAAAGCAAATTGCAGGGTTTTAACCATTAACTAGAAAATAAAAACTAACAGAAGATCATTAAGGCCAATCTATTCTTTCCATTTTTTAAACACCAAGGTTGCATTATGTCCTCCAAAACCAAAACTATTGGTAATAGCCACATCAACCTTTGTTTGAATACTTTTTTCGGTAACAATATTTATAGAACCCGGTATTAGCTGATCAATTTCAGTGGTATTTATGGTAGGTGTAATAATGCCTGTTTCAATGGCTTTAATACAAAGGATAGATTCTACAACTCCCGCTGCACCAAGTAAATGACCGGTCATTGATTTTGATGAAGTAATTTTCAGGTTCTCCGGATTTTCACCAAATAGTTTTCGTACAGCATTTATTTCGCTGATATCGCCAATGGGTGTCGATGTAGCATGTGCATTCAGGTAATCTACCTTATCAGGATTTACTCCGGCTTCATTCAATGCCAATTCCATCGCTTTTGCAGCGCCCTCACCCTCGGGGTGCGATGCTGCCACATGGTACGCATCCGATGTCATGGCAGCGCCAACAATTTCGGCATAAATTTTTGCACCACGTTTTTTGGCATGTTCGTAATCTTCCAGAATCAATGTTCCTGCACCCTCTCCCATCACAAAACCATCGCGATTTACATCAAACGGCCGCGATGCCAAATCGGGGTGCTCGTTATTTACCGACAATGCACGCATGGAATTAAAACCGCCAATTCCCATTTCGATGATTCCGGCTTCAGACCCTCCGGTTACAAAAACCTTGACTTTCCCCAGTTTTATGTAATTGTAAGCATCCATAATAGCCGTATTCGAAGTGGCACAAGCCGATGATGTAGTGAAACTCATTCCTTTCAGACCATACTTTAGCGAGATCATTCCCGCCGCCATATTAATCAGCATTTTAGGCCCCAACATCGGGCTAAAACGAGGCATATTGGTTTTGGCGTAAACTTTTACTTCCTTTTCGTAACAATCCATTCCTCCCTGGCCCGATCCCCAAATCACGCCAATATCGTACGGATCGATGCTTACCAGATCCAATCCACTGTCTTGCAAAGCTTCACTGGTAGCAACCAGCGCATACTGAGCAAACAGGTCGGTGCACTTAATATCCGACCGATCTAAGTGCTCTTTTACATTAAAGCCTTTGAGCTCGCAGGCAAATTTTGTTTTAAAATTGGATGTATCGAATTTGGTGATGGGCACTGCTCCGCTTATTCCTTTCACAGCATTTTCCCAAAATTCGTTTATATTATTTCCGATAGGAGTTAATGCTCCCAACCCGGTAATTACAACACGTCGTTTTTCCATAAATAAAGCTGCATTACCGCCAGCGGCGTGCATAATTTTTATGATTCAGTTTCTTAGTTTAAGCACAAAAACAGTTGCTGCTATTGTGTTATTGAGACAAATATAACCACTTATTTAGTCTTTGCAAGAAAACGCCAAATGCTGCGTTACTCTCGGTTTGAAAACGGTCGATTACGAAAGAAAACTCCCTTATTTCAAAACCTTCGAAAGCCTTGCCTTTGACCCTTTCTTATCAAAGACAAAGAAATAGCTGAGTTTTCTGGCAAGCACTATTTAAAAGATGAACTTTCCGTGCCCTTCAATTTCATTTTTAATCCAGCTTGATGCGGTTCAGATGCAATCCTTCACTTTGAACAGAGCGGGCATATTTTACCGCCGGTTTTCCGAAAAGCAATACACCTGCAATCACATGATCTTCGGGAAGACCAATTTTAATGCCTAATTCAGGAACAATGTCACGAATAATCCATTTCACAAATCCGTTCCACAATGTACCGATTCCGTTGCTGTTAGCCAGCAGTTCGAAATAGCTTAAGGCAATGGTAGCATCAGTTTCGGGTGTGGCAATATTTTTTGGCGCCGATGCAATCAATAAATGCGGAGCGTCGCGAAAAACAACATCGATTTGTTTGCTATACCACAAACGTTGAAAGTCGTTCATGAAAGCCATTTGTACAGGAAGTTTTCCTTCGTCGAAGGCCTTTTTTATTCCTGTGTAAGCCTGCTCTCTAAATTTTTTTAGGTCATTCTTATTATCGACTACTGAAAGTAACACAGCATTTTTATTATGCCCGGTCGGAGCATAAGCAGCCGTAGCCAGCAATTCGTGAATGAATTCCGGCTCCAGTTCATCGGCTTTGAATTTACGAATTGAACGACGTGTTTTTACCAACTGCGCCAGTGCTTCAGTATCCACAATATTCTTTTTAACCGGAATACTGTCTTCAGGCTTCTTCCCCCAAATTGAAAGCGCTGCAGTTGGACAAATTGCCAGACAATGCTGACATTTTATACACTGTGCTTCTTTGCCTTCTTTAATTTCAGGATACTCGCTTTTTGGGTTGATCACCAATGTTGGGCAATCGGCGGCACACAAACCACATTGTGTACATTTCTCTTTGTCAATTATAAAATCGATCATTTTGGTTGTTTGTTTTTGGCGATGCAAAGATAAGTGTTGAAGCAGAATGGAATAGGTTTGAAGGAGTAAGAATTTCAAAGATTGCAAAGAGTTAATTTTGTAATTTCAGCCGAAACCCAAACACCGGCAACTCTTGCTGCATAAAATCCAGATCGGCCGAGCGTTTAAAACCCAGTTTTTCATACATATTCCAGGCAATGCGCATATATTCGGTAGAATGAATAATCAGCTGGTTCACTCCATCATTTTTGGCACATTCGATACAGGCTAAGGTAATTTCCGTACCTAAACCATTTCCACGCAGATCAGGATCAACTGCCAATAAACGAAATCCAGCCGCATTCTTCTCCTGTGTTGCCGAACCTCCCGAGCCGTAATATTTCATATCAGAAAAGTAAACCACGGCACCTCCAACTTTTCCATCAGGGCTTAAGGCCACTAATAACCTGGTACATGGCTTATCGCACCACTCACCAATATCAGCAAGCATTTTATAATACTCCGGCTGATCATTCTTTTTTGGAAAGCCTTCCAGTTGAGAATAAACCTTAACCATTAGTTTACCAACGGCCTTAAATTCTTCGCTTTTGGCTTCCCGAATTGTAAAATTCTGATTCATGGTATGAAAATAACTCAATTTCCAGTTCTTCAGAAATATTTCCGCTTGAATTTTAATGCCACATTTACCAAAGCGATCATAACCGGAACTTCAACCAACGGACCGATAACCGCAGCAAAAGCTTCTCCTGAGTTCATTCCGAAAATAGCGATAGCAACAGCAATAGCCAGCTCGAAGTTATTACTGGCCGCTGTAAACGAAAGCGTGGTGCTTTGCTCGTAATTGGCTCCAACTTTCTTGCTCATATAAAACGATAGCAGGAACATGATCACAAAATAGATCAACAAAGGAATGGCAATGGCAACCACATCAAGTGGAATTTTTACGATATATTCGCCTTTTAACGAGAACATTACGACAATGGTTAAAAGCAACGCGATGAGTGTGAGCGGACTAATTTTTGAAATAAATTTCCGTTCGTACCAGGTTTTGCTTTTTAATCTTACCAATACGAAGCGAGTTATAAACCCTGCAGCAAACGGAATTCCAAGGTAAATGAGAACACTCTCCATAATTTGTGTAATGGTAATATTTTTAACTGCGGTATTTGTTGGTACGCCAAACCATCCGGGAAGTACCGCAATAAAAAACCACGCATACACCGAAAAGAACAGCACCTGAAAAATGGAATTAAAGGCTACCAATCCGGCTGCATATTGCGTGTCGCCTTTTGCCAGGTCGTTCCAAACAATTACCATGGCAATACAACGCGCCAAACCGATCATGATGATTCCGTACATGTATGGCAGGTTCGCATTATCCTGACCCGGAAAAAGTTTTAAGAATAAAATCGCCAGTGCAAACATCAACACCGGGCCAATTATCCAGTTTTGCACCAGCGACAAGGTTAAAACTTTGTAGTTTTTAAACACATCGCCCAGCTCCTCGTAACGCACTTTCGCCAACGGCGGATACATCATAACGATTAATCCAATAGCAATGGGCAGGTTAGTTGTGCTTTCTTCCGATGGTTTTAGTGATTCCCAAAAATCGGCAATGGCCGGGAAAAGATATCCTCCCAAAACTCCAACCGCCATGGCCAGAAATATCCACACGGTAAGGTAACGGTCAAGAAATTTTAATCGCTTTTTTTTTGATGGCATATCTTTCAGATTAAGAAATATATGAATGAATTTTTGAAGTTGGTAAACAGGCAATTGGCAGCTGACAATATGCAATTAAGGCTACAAATTTTGCCCGTTAATATTTTGCCTACTGTCTGTTCTCAAATTATAGCTGTGATTTAATATCCTCCTCATAAAGTTTCCAAAACCGCTCTTTAATCTCGTCGCGCACCCGGATAAACTCACTCCAGATAAACTCATCAGTTCCCGTTGCGTGCGACGGATCGTCGAAACCAATATGTAAACGGTGTTTCACTTCTCCGAAAAAAGCGGGGCAATTTTCGTTGGCACCTCCGCAAACGGTAATTACATAATCCCATTTATCGTTTAAGAATTTCGGAACCGAGTCAGAAGTATGTCCACTGATATCAATACCAATTTCAGCCATTGCTTTAACGGCTTTTTGGTTGAGTTTACCGGAAGCTTCAGTACCTCCTGATTCTACCTGAATACGTTCATCAAACGATTGTAAAAAACCGTGCGCCATTTGGCTGCGGCAGCTGTTACCTGTACAAAGAATTAATACTTTCATTCGTTTATAATTGTTTATTTTTTATGGCAACTCATGGAACTCGCATAATCATACTCCTGTGTATAAAAAAGCTTTTTATATGCTCGTTTCATTTTATTGAATTTTATTACGATTTACATTCATAATCACCCACATTCAAGCCATTTAAGAATTGTTCGATTACCGCTTTCACCTCGGTAATCTTCTCCGGACTCAAACAATATTTTGTCCGAACACCTTCAATATGCCCCTGGATCAAACCAGCTTCTTTCAACTCTTTGATGTGCTGATTTACGGTGGTTCTGCCCAATGGTAATTCTTCCGACAAATCGCCGGTAATACAGCTGTTTGCTTCCGACAGATACTGCAAAATCTTTAAACGTGCCGGATGCGCCAACACTTTAAACCAGGCAGCCTGCGTTTTCAGCTCCTCCTCAAATAAATTTGTCTTTGATTGTACCATTGCTGATTATTTTGACGCAAATATACGTCAAAACAAATTCTGACGTATATACACATCTAAATAAATCGTTAAGTTATCGTAAACTCTGTTGATGTAAAATGACTCAGATTAGAACCACTCGCGTTTTCGGAAAATAAGGATTCCGGTAAGTGCCAAAATTACTGAAATTCCAAGGATGAGAAAAAATGCCCAATGATTCGTTTCCAAGTTATTTGGAATATTCATTCCATAAAAACTGGCCACGAGTGTCGGGATCATCAAAATAATGGAAATGGAAGCCAACTGTTTCATTACCACATTCAGGTTGTTTGAAATTACCGAGGCAAAAGCATCCATCATTCCACTTTGAATATCGGAATAAATTTGTGCCATGTCCAACGCCTGTTTGTTTTCGATTATGGCATCTTCCAGCAGATCTTCGTTGATCTCGCTAATCGAGCGCCGGTTTCCATTTTTCAACTTGGCTAAAACCAGTTCGTTTGCTTTTATCGAGGTAATAAAAAATACCAGGCACTTTTCCATTTTCAGCAATCGGTTCAACTCCTTATTTCGGATAGACTTCTCCAGATCCTGTTCAATAATGGCCGTTTGCTGATTAATGTATTTCAGGTAACTTAAATAAGTATTAGCAGTGCGTAAAAACAGTTTCAGTGCAAAATTCAGCACGTCTTTCACTGGTTGTTTATTATCGCGGTACAGCGACGGACTATCGTAAGGCAATACCTCGTTTTCTACCTGACAAATGGTAATGGTAAAACTGTCGGTCATAAAAATACCAAGCGGAGCCGTAAAATACGGCACTCCGTTATCCTTGTCGGGCACAGGAATACGAATGATGATCAGCGACCAATCATCGTCGTGCTCAATCCTCGACCGTTCGTCGGCATCAAGAATATCGCGCACAACGTCTTGCGGCACATTAAAATCTTTAGTAAGTAATTCTATTTCGTTGGCGGTAGGTTGCGTAACGTTAATCCAGCAACCGCTTTCCGGCTTTTCAATCTCGTTGTATCCACCAAAGGTTTTGAAAATTTTCAACATGGTATACCTCCTCTGTTTTTTACCAGCAGGAGGCAATGTGGCTCCTAGCGGTAAGAGTTATTTTTTAATTCTCTATGATACGGGCCTTCGTCCATATTAATATTCGTTTTTTTTGAATTCGTATGCAAAGGTAATTTTAAACGGTCAAAACCCGGCTTTTGTTCTAAAAAATATGTTAATGAACTCTTAATACCCTCGCCAACCGCGGTCATTAACAACTCGATAAGAAATGTTAACTCTAATTAACTTTAATTCTGTTCAACAACATATCTAAAGCACTACCTTTAAACTCACAAACAATGATGACAGAATGAGATGGATTTTTTACATAGCGTGCTTTTTGCTTCTCGGAATCAATTCCGCAAGTGCGTATAAGCTACCATCTCAGCAAATTTCGCGCGAAACATTCTGCGCAAACCACATCAATCAAAATTATATCCTTTCTCCCGATCAACTGATTTCGGAAGATCTGGATACCGAATATTCTGCTCTGGGTTCGGGAATTGTAGTTTCAAATCATTTGCCTGCTTATTTTTCTGAACAAGAGACAATTGCTGATACTTATTCTCCTGACCAGTATTCTCTGCTTCTGTCGGCCTGGTTAATTGACCTTCCACCACCCTCTTTAGTGTGATCTAAAAACGGAGTAATATTTTGCCAACACGAAATAGTTTGGCAGACGTATACACATCTTCCGTTCAGGGAAAAACAATTATTCACACTAAAAAAACACGATCATGAGAACAGTACTAAATTTTAATGAATACACACAAAATCAGGCAATTCACCTTGAAAAAGTTAATGATAGTTCAAACCAGGTAGAAATAGCAGAAGTAAACTATAATCCGGATAGCAATCTGGAGCTTCTGCTTCAATCGC
Source organism: uncultured Draconibacterium sp. (assembly GCF_963677575.1). NCBI lineage: Bacteria > Pseudomonadati > Bacteroidota > Bacteroidia > Marinilabiliales > Prolixibacteraceae > Draconibacterium > uncultured Draconibacterium sp. The sequence continues at coordinate 5,162,497 of NZ_OY782038.1, read as the reverse complement.
CTTTGTTTATTCGTACGCCACGAAACATAAAAATTACGGGAGACCGGCTAACATTAACACTGGAAGAATTTGTTCGGGCCGATTACCCCGATCGTTCGCCGGAGTTTGCCTGGGCCAGCTTCTTTTATCACACTTATGTACGATTTCATCACATCTCGTTTTTACTACCCGGCGATGATTTTTACATGATAAAATCGGCCGTACTTCCTGAAGCGCTTTACCTGAAAATTGTTTTAGGAATGGCTGATTAACACTGGAGTTTTTGTTTTTGTAACCATAATGAGTTCATTAAAAGAGGGTATGCCATTTGGCTACCCTCTTTCGTTTTCCTGTTATTATGGTTCTTTTTTAGGCTTTAATTTTCTCGTACAAGCCCAACAACTTTGTCTGGTAAATCTCTTTGATTTGTTCTTCAGCCTCGCCAATTGGTTTTACCGGAATCAGATCTTTTACCTCATCGGCCGACATGCCTGATTTAAAGAAAATAGAATGCGACTTTTTCAATGTGGCTTCCACTGCTTTTTTAGCTTCTTTCTCATCCAGTCCGGTAGCTTCAGCAACTTTTAGCATCTCTTCCCACTGGAACCAGAAATAAGTTGGTAACATCGCCGAAACAATGGCGTATCCTTCCAGTTTATTTTCTGCCACTTCGAAGTTTTTGCCCAAAGCTTTCACCAGTTTCATAAAGTTCTTTTTGGCCTTTTTGTCGGTTTTCGGGTGAAAAGCAACTGGATTGTATCCTTTGTTAATGAACGATGTTGCGTTTGGAATCATTCGAACAACTTTTGAAGTTCCCAATGCACCGGCAATCTTTTCAATGGTAACTTTTGGGGCCAGCGAAAGTACCTGTGTATCTTCTGTAACAACATCTTTTATTGCGGCCAGCGTTTCTGCCATAACCGGCGGATGAACTGCTAAAACAACGAGTTTTTGTTTGGCGGCATCTTGTACTGACCCGGCAACTTCAACCTGCGGAAATAAATTTTTTAGAGCACTCAGCGTTTCGCTGTTAGGTTCGAATACTTTAACGTTCTCAAAAACAACTTTTTTGTTTTTAAACGCCTGCAGAAAGATCTTTGTGATCCGTCCACCACCAATAAATCCAATGGTTTTTGTTTTCATTTTTTTTGGTTTTTATCGTTAGTTGAAAAAATTGTCACATCACATAGTTAAAAATGAAACCTACAATTACAATTCCGACAGCAACAATGCCAACAAATGCGGCAATTAGTTGCCACTTTAGTACCTTCTTCAGGATGATAATTTCGGGTAGCGACAAGGCAATTACCGACATCATAAATGCCAGAGCCGTACCCAGCGACACTCCTTTTTCGATGAGCACACTTACAATTGGTATAATTCCGGCCGCGTTAGAATACATGGGAACTCCCATTAAAATGGCCAGCGGAACACCGTACCAATTTTCTTTACCGAGCAGCGATCCAAGGAAATCTTCAGGAACATAACCGTGTGCTCCTGCCCCAACAGCAATACCGATGATGATGTAAACCCAGATTTTGCCAACAATTTCGCGAACCGAATCGAATCCTTTCTGAATACGGTCGCTAAACGAAAGCTTTTCTTCCTCAACGCCTCCAGCATTTGCTTTTACACTGTAAACCCAATCGGCTACATATTTTTCCATTTTCAATTTCCCTATCAGCCAACCCGAAAGAATGGCAATCGTTAAACCGGTGGCCACATAAATAAGTGCCACTTTCCAGCCAAACAGCCCAACGAGCAAAACAAGGGCAACCTCGTTAACCATGGGTGCTGCAATTAAAAACGAAAAAGTAACACCAATAGGAATGCCGGCTTCAACAAACCCCAAAAACAGCGGAATTGCCGAACACGAGCAAAAAGGAGTTACAATACCTAATAAGGCAGCCATTATATTTCCGGTAAACAGCGATTTACCCTGCAGCATTTTACGGGTCTTTTCGGTAGAAAAGTAACTGCGAATAATACCGACTCCGAAAATAATCAGCACCAACAGAAGCATTACTTTTGGCACTTCGAAAATAAAAAAGCGCAGTGTTTCGGTTAAATGTTTTCCGGCTGTCATTCCCGCCAGATCGTCGATAATTAAATCGGCAATGTTTTGCAGGTTCATGTATAACAATAGCCAAACGGGCAATAGTAATAGTGGTAGTAACCAACCGTTTGTTTTTCTGTTTAGTGTAATTACTTTCTCTCTCATCTCTTTATCATTCGTATTTTTACGAACTAATTCTTTAAATTTTTTATCGTTTATTACCTCAACCAAGGTAAAATAAACATGATCAGGATATAGTAAATCCCAACTCCAATAAACAGCACGGCAATCACGCGGCGAAACCAGATTTCAAAGGTTTTCATTTTGTTGTACAGGTTACCAAGCGAACCAACGCTAAAGGCAATTAACCAGGCAAAAATAATAACAGGAATACCGGTTGCCACTGCAAAAACAATGGGCAGATATAATCCACTGGCACTGCTTATGGTCATCGGAATTAATATTCCAAAATACAGTACTCCGCTGTATGGGCAGAAAGCCAGGGCAAAAACAATTCCAAGCAGCAACACGCCCCAAAATCCGCTGTTCAAACGGTTTTGCATTTTTTCAGTAAGCGAGCCAACTCCCGAAATGGTCAATTTCAGAACGCCTAACATAAAAAGGCCAATTATTATAAGTAACGGACCTAAAATCTTTTCGCCCCAGCTTTGAAAAAAAGAAGAGAACTCGAACTGGCTGGCACCCAGAAAGAACAGCAAACCAATTGCGGTATAGGAAAAAGCACGTCCTAAAGTATAAACCAAACCATTAAAAAACACCTTTTTCTGGCTGGTAATATCTTTACTGATGTAGCCGATTGCCGTTATGTTGGTTGCCAGCGGGCAAGGGCTTATGGCAGTCATAAGCCCCAGCATAAATGCCGACAATATCGGAATTTCTGAGTTCTCAAAAATTGTTTGCAATACCTCCATCGTGATTAAAGCAGCTCGTCAATTTCAGACTTTAACCGCTTTTCAAACTTCTCAGGTTTCGTGCGTGCATTCATAAATGCAGAACTGGTAAGATCAACCATTTCGTCGCCTTTTACCAGCAACAATGTTTGTCCACTAATTTTGTACTTCTTCACCAACGGATTGTCTTTTTCCTCTTCACGATTGATCGACTCAAAAGTCACTTTTCCTTTGTAGTTCTCCTCAATTGTTTCTTTGGCTACTTTCTCTACTGCCTGGCAGGTAACACAACGGTTTGTTGCATGAAAATAGTAGGCTTTCACTTCACTTGATTGCGGAGCTACAGCACATCCGTCACACGAAGCATTTGGACCGCTTTTGGCTGCAGAACATTGAGCATTTGCAGATATTGCGCCAACAAACAGCAAAATACTTAAAATACTAATTAATTTCTTCATAACATTTCTGTTAAAGGTTGTTGATATTTTTTATTACTAAATCGGTTTTTGTCGTTAATTAGTCTTTGCAAGAAAACGCCAAATACCACATTACTCTCGGTTTGAAAACAGTCATTTACGAAAGTAAACTCCCTGATTTTCAGACCTTAGAAAGCCTTGTCTTTGACGTTTTCTTATCAAAGACTTAGGCTTTTGTATGTTTTCTTGTAGGCACTAATTACTACGACAACAGTTCTTTCAATTCTTTATCTCCCGGAAGTCGTCCACTCATTACAACTTTCCCGTCAACTACCAGCGCCGGCGTGTTCATCACACCAAACTGCATGATCTTATAAATGTCTTCCACTTTCTCGATCGACGCCTCAACGCCCAATTCACTTACGGCATTTCTTGTTCTTTCTTCCAGCTTCTTGCATTTTGCACAGCCGGTTCCTAACACTTTTATCTCCATTTTTACTTTTGGTTTTTTGATTTATTGTTCGCCAAAACACGAACTATTTGCATAAATTTTTTAATCTATTTTCAGAAAATCTTTAAACAACTCCTGCGCTTCTGCCCAGTTCTCTTTGTTTACGCAGTATTTAATACGAGGAGCTTCAATTTCGCCCTGAATCAATCCCGCATCCTTTAATTCTTTTAAATGTTGCGATAAAGTTGACTTAGCAATAGGCAGCTCATCACTTAAATCGCCACTGTAACAACAACTCTGCTTACCCAGCAATTGCAATACATACACACGTATCGGATGTCCTAACGCTTTTGCATAACGGGCTATTTTTTGCTGTTGATCTGAAATTATTTGTACTTCCATCTATTATTCTCCATTTTTTTATTCACCTGTTAACCTATCTTTTTTGCGATTCCCCCTTCAGGGGGATAATCTGAGGAACGAAGATAGGAGGTTCATTGTTCGTTGTTCGCAAAAGTACGAACAGTTTTTTGAAATATGAATTAATCCTTTCCTTTTATTAAAATTTATTTTATATCGCAAGCGATATAAAACATTATTTCTACATTTATATCGTGTGCGATGTTTTTATAAAAAACAAATAAGGAGACAATTAAATAATGGAAAACAATTTTTATCAATTTAAAGCAACAAATTTGCAGGGCAAAGAAGTTGCCATGGACAGTTACAAAGGGAAAACTATTTTAGTAGTGAACACCGCCAGTAAATGTGGATTAACACCGCAGTTTGAAGGGCTGGAAAAACTGTACAAAGATTACAAAGACAAAGGATTAGTGATTCTTGGATTTCCGTGCAACCAGTTTGCGAACCAAGAACCGGGAGATGAAAAATCAATTGCTGAAGGCTGCCTGCTTAACTACGGGGTGACTTTCCCCATGTTCTCAAAAATAGATGTAAACGGAGAAAATGCACACCCCATTTACAAATACCTGAAAAAAGAACTGGGTGGAACTTTTGGCAGTAAGATCAAATGGAATTTTACGAAAATTCTGATCGATGCCGAAGGAAATCCGGTAAAACGATTTGCCCCAACCACAAAACCGGAAAAACTGGAAGGGCACATCGCAAAACTTTTGCAGAATTAAATGAAGAAAAATAGCGAGAATTAATCGCTATAAATGAAGCCGCTGTTGAAACGCTGCAGCGACTTCATTTTTTATATTTACACAAAATTATAGTCAACATGGAGTTCGAACATTTAAAACTCAGTAACCAGCTTTGTTTCCCTATTTATGCAGCTTCGCGTTTGATAACGCGCACGTATCAGCCAATGCTTGATGAACTGGGAATTACTTACCCGCAATACCTGGTTTTAATGGTACTTTGGGAACACGATTCCATGCCCGTAAATACAATTGCCAAAAGACTGATCCTGAACACCAACACCATTACTCCACTTTTAAAACGAATGGAAGTGCAGGGAATTGTAAAACGAACACGCTCGGAAGAGGATGAACGAAAAGTAACGGTTAGCCTGACAGACAAAGGCCACAAGTTACGCAATCAAGCAGCGGAAATACCGGGAAAGCTGGCCGCCCGACTCGACACCGACAAAATCTCGGTTGAAGAATTGATCGATCTAAGAAAAAAACTTAACCGTTTGATTAATTCTATAACTGAGCGATAACCAGCAACTTCCTTAAAACTTCTGTAGTTTCCCTCCCTTAACACCACCCTTTGCGCATAAATTTTCTAAATTCGCAGCAAATTCAAATGCATAAAAATGAATCAGCGAATACTTCTCCTTATTGGATTAATCCTTATTCTTCAAGCCTGTAATACAGGCACATCGAAATACATTGCCAATAACGGAACAATTTACGGCACCTACTACAATATTAAATACGAAAGCCCAAACGGCGAAGATCTGCAAACTGCTATTGATGAAGAACTGCAACGCTTGTCGCACATTTTTTCGCATTACGACAAAGAGGCTACTATTACGAAAGTAAATAACAACGCTCCTGTTGAGCTTGAACCGGAATTTGTAACCAGCTTCTTAAAAGCTGAGGAAATTGCAAAAATTACAAATGGTGCTTTTGATATTACGGCCGGCCCGCTGATTAACGCGTGGGGATTTGGACCTGAAGACCGACAAAAAATGACAGATGAAAAAGTTGATTCGTTAAAACAAATTTGTGGCTATAAAAAGATCCGCCTCGAAAATGACAAAGTCGTAAAAGAGAATCCGCACATGACAATAAATATGAGCGCCATTGCAAAAGGGTATACCTGCGATTTGATCGGTAAATTTCTGCAAAAGAAAGGCTGCCTAAACTATATGGTTGATATTGGCGGTGAAGTTGTAGCGAAAGGAGTGAATGATAAAAGTAAAGTTTGGACAATTGGGATTCGCGAACCTATCGAAAATCCATTCGAGAATGAATTAAGCGCAGCATTAATGCTTGAAAACCGTGCTATGGCAACATCAGGGAATTACCTGAACTTTTACGAAGAAGACGGTAAAAAATATGCGCACACCATCGATCCGATTTCAGGCTACCCGGTACAACACAGTTTGTTAAGCGCTTCGGTTGTTGCCAACGATTGTATGACCGCCGATGCTTTTGCCACCGCTTTTATGGTGCTTGGAAAAGATGTAGGTATTGAAATTGCACGCCAGATACCGGGAATGGAAATCTATTTTATTTATGCTGACGACAATGGTGAAAATCAGGTTTATATGTCGGAAGGTTTTGGAGAAATGCTCAGAAAATGAACAACCTCGTAACAAGCTAACGAAGTATCAATATGGAATTTAGTTAAAAACGATCAAGCATCGGAGTATTAACTCATTTATCCTGATACGCTCCGCTATCGGGATTAGTTCGACTATCAGATTACAGTTCGTTTCTCTCCTGTAATCTGGGTCTCACTGAATAAAAAAGCCGGTTATTTACCGGCTTCTGTATCTGTTATCAAATTCAGTTTTTTGAATTGCAACTCTTTTCGGGCGTCGCGCTGTGCAATCTTATCTTGCGTGGTTGCACAATAAACACCGTTTTTCTTTAAATGTGAGTTTCCTCCAACGTGCGTATTCGGGAATTTTCCTCCTTTAAGAAAAACAATCCTCATCGCCATTCCCAACATTCCTATGCCCAGCAAGGCAACTGCCAATAAAACTACTTTTAAAATTTCCATATCGTAATCGCTTTGAAACTTTGCGTTGCAAAATTAAAGTTTTCTCATTAACTAACCCTATCTAAATAACTAATTTAACGGCAAATTGTTGCCGTTCATCTAAAAGTTTCACCACTTCACAAGTCTATTTTGTAAATTCATGATAACAAAAAACAAACAAGTCATGGAAAAACACATTAATGTAGTTGCAACACTACAAATCGTCTACAGCATTCTAGGGCTAATCATAGCCGGAGCCATTTTTGCACTGTTTCACGTAATCGGCGATTTTGCTGATGATCAAGACGCCGAATTTGTACTTTCAATCATCGCCAACGTAATTATGATTATTGCACTTATCGTGAGCTTGCCGGGAATACTCGCCGGAATAGGTTTATTCAAACGAAAAGAATGGGCACGTATTCTCACACTTATTATTTCAGTGCTGAATCTGTTTAGTTTCCCCATTGGAACAGGTATTGGTGTTTATTCAATTTGGGCACTGGTACAACCGGAAAATGTAGAAGCTTTTAAAAATTAAGCACTGTTTACATAAGCCGGCCAGTAAAAACATTCATTATCCTCGTTTTTTTAAGGAATCGGCTCCCTTTTTTTGAGAAGATTCTCACTTTTTAAAAGGATGACCTGAAAACTAACGAGGAGTTTTTGGCTATTAGACAGACAATTTCTAAAAATTTGGAAGTGATGAAAGTTTTTTGTCGGCTTTTTGCTATCGCTAACATGAATGCGCTCACTCCTGGAAAGAAATTCATTACAAAAATAGAACTTATCGGAAATTTCTATCCGCACACCAGACTTTTCGGTCTGCAATACCAGGGAAGAAAATAAAATGTTCCTCCGTGTATTTCTGTTCACGCTCTTTCTTATTATTTTTACGACATATGAATAACGGAATTACGTTTCAATACGAAATAAGAGTTACCGGTCGGGTTCAGGGAGTTGGTTTTCGTTACTACGTGCAGCAACAGGCCAAACTACTAAATGTTACTGGTTGGGTGCGAAATACGGTCGATGGTGGAGTGATGGTTCTGGCACAAGGAAGCGAACCGGCCGTAAAAACGCTGGTCGATTACCTTTGGGTTGGGCCTCCCCTTTCTCTGGTAAAAAGCGTTCACCACGCCGAACTTCAGGTAATAGAAACATACACCGACTTTGAAGTCAGGTATTAATAGTTATCCCTTTTCACGAAAGTCATTTTAAAAATCTAAACCACAAAAAATTGGAAAAGAAAAACGTTCATATGAGCCCGGAACAGTTCCGGAAAGAAGGCAAAAAAATAATCGACTGGATTGCTGATTATTACGAACAGATAGAAGATTATCCTGTTCTTTCGCAGGTAAAACCCGGCGACATAATTAATTCTTTACCTGATGCTGCACCTCAACAAGGTGAAAGCATCGATGAAATGATTAAAGACCTGGATGAAAAAATTATGCCGGGAATTACGCACTGGCAGTCGCCCAACTTTTTCGCCTATTTTAATGCCAACACTTCTTTTCCCTCAATTTTAGGAGATTTAGTTTCCTCGGGACTTGGCGTGCAGGGAATGTTATGGGCAACCAGTCCGGCTGCTACCGAAGTTGAAACAAGAGTCCTCGACTGGCTGGCAGATATGATGGACATGCCCGAACAATTCCGGTCAACGTCGTCGGGTGGCGGCGTTATTCAAGATACAGCATCAACAGCCGCCCTAACGGCAATAATTGCAGCAAGGGAAAGAGTTACGGATTTTAAAACCAACGAAGACGGGCTGAAAAAAAAGTTAGTAGCGTATGTCTCTTCACAAACGCACTCTTCTGTTGAAAAAGGAATTAAAATTACGGGAATCGGCCGTGCCAACTTGCGATTAATTGATGCAGACGAAAACTGTTCGATGCGAACAGACTTGCTCGAAAAACAAATACAACAAGACCGCACTAAAGGATTAATTCCATTTTTTGTTTGCGGAACCATTGGCACAACTTCATCAACTGCAATCGATCCACTACCCGAAATTGGAAGAATCTGTAAACAAGAGAAATGCTGGTTTCATATTGATGCCGCCTCATTAGGAACAGCCATGCTTTGTCCTGAATTCAGATATTTAGCCAATGGCGTTGAATTGGCCGACAGTTACAGTTTTAATCCACACAAATGGATGTTTACCAATTTCGACTGTAACGTTTTTTGGGTAGCCAATCGACACGAACTCATCAATACATTTTCCATTCTGCCGGAGTATTTACGAAACAAAGCCACCGAATCCGGAGAAGTGTTTGATTACCGTGACTGGCACATTCAACTGGGGCGACGTTTCAGAGCGCTAAAACTTTGGTTTGTAATTCGTCACTACGGCGTTGAAGGACTTCAGTATCTTATTCGCGAACATGTGCGTCTGGCCAAAGAATTTGAGAATCGCGTAAAAGCTTCAGAAGATTTTGAAGTGTTTGTTCCAACAACGATGAACCTGGTTTGTTTCCGCCACAAATCAGACGATGCTTTTAACCTAAAACTAATGAATACCATCAACGAATCCGGAAAAATCTTTTTCACACACACCAAACTAAATGGCCAGGTTGTGCTTCGTATGAATATCGGGCAAACCCACATTGAAGAGAAGCACGTAAAGCAAGCCTGGGAAATAATTCAGGAAACTGCCAATGAATTAGAATCAACCAAATAAAAAAATGGAGCAAAGGATTCAGAAATTATTTCTGTACTTCCTTTTTATAAAACTTACAAACTTCTGTCAATCCGCATTTCTCGCATTTGGGTTTGCGTGCCAGGCACGTGTAACGTCCGTGCAAAATCAGCCAGTGATGTGCTTTTGGCACCAATTCTTCAGGAATGTATTTCATTAACTGCTGCTCGGTTGCCAAAGGCGTTTTTGCATTTGTACTTAATCCAATACGAGCAGCAACTCTAAAAACATGGGTATCAACGGCCAGCGCCGGTTTATTATAAACTACCGAGGCAATAACATTGGCCGTTTTACGGCCAACACCGGGTAATTTTTGCAGGTCATCAACATCACTCGGAACTTCTCCATCAAATAATTCAATAAGCTTTTGCGCCATCCCAACCAGATGTTTGGCTTTATTATTCGGATACGAGCAACTTCTTATATAATCGAAAACTTCTGCCGGCTCCACCTCTGCCATTTTATATGGTGTTGGAAAACGTTTCAGCAATTCAGGAGTAATTTTATTTACCCGTTTATCGGTGCATTGAGCCGATAAAACCACAGCAACAATTAACTCAAACGGATTTCCGTAATCGAGCTCTGTTTCAGCAATTGGCATTGATTTTTCAAAATAGTCTATGATGTATTCAAAGAGTTCTTTCTTTCTCATTTTTTAATTTTTTTCAAAAATAAGCGATTTTTTTGCACTTAAGGTGTAACAGAATTGATAAAACGCAGTCATATATTACAAATGCTTAAGCATCATTTCTCCCCTTTTACGAAATGATTTTAAGTAATAATTAAACAGCAAAATAAAAAGCCGGTTCATCCCGGCTTTTTTCAATCTAACAGGTTATTAATATCAAATCGTGAATAAAAAATGTCCAGAAAAATCGGCTTCACCTAAAAATCAAGCAGATAAATTTTATTTTTGTTTGAAATTGTGAAGGAGGAATCGTTTTGAAGAGAAGAATTTATGTTGCTGTGGTGGTAGTTGGGTTGGCAATTCTGGCTTTCAAATTACAGTCGTTCGTAGGAACAGAAAAGGCAGAAGCGCAAGTTCCACAGAAGGTTGCTATTGTTGAGCCCGAGTATAATCCCGTTGTTGAAATTGAAAATACAGTTACACGTTTCGATAGTTTACTGGAAAAAAACTTAAAGGAATCGGGTACTGTTGGAGCCGCAGTAGTAATTACCTACAAAGGAAAAATTGCGCTGGTGCGATGTTTTGGCGTTCGAAAAGCCGGTGAGAAAAATCCGGTAAACGAAAATACTGTTTTTCGCCTGGCTTCGGTTTCAAAATCAGTAACCGGAGTTTTAGCAGGAATTCTTGATGAAAAAAATATTGTAAAACTCGACGACCGCATTGTTGACTATCTCCCCAATTTCAAACTAAAAAATCCGGAATACACGAATCAGCTTACCGTTCGGCATTTACTGAGCCACACTTCCGGCTTGATTCCACACGCTTACGATCTTATGGTAGAGGACAAAGTGCCGCTGGAACAGATTATCGAGCGATTAGACCAGGTTGATCTTACCGCTGCTCCCGGGCAACTTTATGGATACCAAAATGTGGTTTACAGCATTTACGATCCGATTACCTGTGCAAAAACACACCAGACTTTCGAATCTGTGATAAAAGAAAAGTTATTCCAACCGTTTGGAATGGCTGATGCTTCGGTGAATTTTGAAGATTTTAAAAACAACAATAACAAAGCATATCCACATTACAATCGCGGGCACAATCGTTACAGCCCGATGCGTTTAAACGACCGCTATTACACCACAGCTCCGGCCGCCGGTGTTAATGCCAGCATTTCAGATCTTGGTCATTTTCTGTGCACTTTAACCGATGATAATTCGGAGCTATTCGACACAAAAGCACGTCAAACTGTTTTTACTCCACAGGTAAATTCGCCGTTAAAACGCACCTATTTCAGAAGCTGGGGCCGCGATGTAAAATCAAAACGTTATGGTATCGGCTGGCGAATCGTTGATTACAAAGGTCGCGAAATTGCCTATCACGGCGGATATGTTTTGGGCTACAAAGCAGAAATTGCCCTTTGCGATCAGGAAGATATTGGCATTGCAATTTTGAGTAATTCGCCAAACAGTGCCACGGCCAAAAATATTCCTACTTTCCTGAATATGTTGTTTGATTACAAAGACAGCGTGGCCTTACAAGAAGAACAAAAAGACGATTCTTCGCAAAACAAATCGTAAATCATGAAACCATTTTTACAAGCTGAAAACCTCTCGAAACGTTGGGGAGAGTTGATGCTATTCGAAGATATATCCTTTACAGTTTTTGAAGGAGCAAAAGTTGCACTCATTGCAAAGAACGGAACAGGAAAGTCTACCCTGCTTGATCTTCTTGCCGGAAAAGATTCGCCCGACGAAGGTGTGATCACACTCACCAACGACGTAAAAATGGGCTATTTCGAGCAGATTCCTGATCTGAATCCGAGCAACACGGTTATTGAAGAAGTTTTTGAAAGCGACAACGAAAAGATAAAAACGGTAAAAGCTTTCGAGCTGGCTGTTTCTCACAACAAACAGGATGAGATTACAGCAATTTCTGCCAAAATGGACGAGCTAAATGCCTGGGCTGTTGAAGTGGAAATTAAGCAGATCCTTACAGAGCTGAAGATTAATTTCCTGGAGCAGAGAGTTTCAGAGCTTTCCGGAGGACAGCAAAAACGACTGGCACTGGCAAAAGTGCTGATCAACCAACCCGATTTGGTAATTCTTGACGAGCCTACCAACCACCTCGATCTGGAAATGATTGAATGGCTGGAAGCTTATCTTGAGAAAACAAAATCTACTTTGTTAATGGTAACACACGACCGCTATTTTTTGGATCGTGTTTGTAACGAGATCATCGAAATGGAGGATAATCAAATCTATCGTTACCAGGGCAATTACTCGTATTTTTTGGAAAAACGCGACGAACGCATTGCCATGCAACAGGCCAGCATTACGAAAGCAAAAAACCTGATGCGCACCGAAATTGAGTGGATGCGCCGCATGCCAAAAGCAAGAAGCCACAAAGCAAAATACCGAATTGATGCGTTTCAGGATTTAAAAGATAAAGCCACGCAAAATATTCGCGAAGACAAAGTGGAAATGAACGTGAAATCAGCACGACTCGGTAAAAAGATTGTAGAGTTGGAGCATGTTTCCAAGTCTTTCCCTGGTGTTAAGCTGATTGAAGATTTTTCGTATAAATTTCAACGTTTCGAGAAAGTGGGAATTGTGGGTAAGAACGGTACGGGAAAATCTACTTTCCTTAACCTGTTAACCCAATCGCTAACTCTTGATTCGGGCGCCATTGAAATCGGTCAGACGATTAAATTTGGTTACTACCGCCAGGAAGGAATTGCTTTCGATCCGCAGGAGAAAGTAATTGAAGCGGTACAGAAAATAGCCGAGTTCATTCACTTTGAAGACGGCTCGAAAATGAGTGCCACACAAATGTTGACTCGCTTTTTGTTTCCACCCGAAACACAATACAACTACATTGAAAAGCTGAGCGGTGGCGAACAGCGCCGATTGTACCTTTGCACGGTGCTGATGCAAAACCCCAATTTTCTGATCCTTGATGAGCCGACAAACGACCTGGATATTATGACACTGAATGTATTGGAAGATTATCTTCAGTCGTTTGCTGGTTGTGTAGTAGTGGTTTCGCACGACCGCTTTTTTATGGATAAAATTGTAGACCACCTTTTCGTTTTCGAAGGCGAAGGAGTGATTAGTGACTTCCCTGGCAATTATACGGTTTACCGCAATAAAGTGGAAGAAGAGGAGCTACAAAAGGCAAAAGTAGAAGTAAAAAAGAAAGCCGAAGCAAAAGCACAATCGAGAGCTTCAGCAAAACCTGCTCAAACGAAAAAGAAATTATCGTATAACGAAAAACGGGAATTCGAGCAGCTTGAAAATGAAATTCCAGAGCTTGAACTTCAAAAAGAGGAACTGGAAAATCTTATGAATTCCGGCGAACTCCCACATGATGAACTCTACAAGAAATCGCTTGAGTTGGAAAAAATAAAAAACCTGCTTGACGAAAAAGAATTGCGCTGGCTTGAATTAAGTGAGTTGGGATAAAAAAGCCCCCCAGCAACAACGCTGAAGGACTTAATCTAACCAAATCTAACTCTATGAAAAATTATTTTTTATAGCTTCCGAGAATGATTGAATGCTCCTTAGTTCTTCTCTATAAAAAAAGGTTGCATACCTAGAACTATTCCGGGCGAAGCAAATATTTCTGCGCGCACATAAGATGAAAGTTCCTGACATTCATTCAATTCTATTTGCTTGCCTTTGGCAACAATTTTACCTCCTGATATCCAATGAATAGAATCTTGCCCCGCAACAGAAATTTCTATTTCGCCTTTACGCTGATTGAGTTGAACAGACCGGATCGTTGGCACTTTTGCATTAATTCCTGATGGAGAATACACGTAAAAAGAACGACCTTCCTTGATTCCTTGACGTACCCAGCTTTGAGTCAGTTCCGGAAGAACAATGATATTCCAGTTACGTCCAAAACTTCTTTCCTGATGCATATCATCGTTTGAATAAGCCCATAGTGGTCGTACAGAAGATAGGTCAACCAAAATTGAATCCCACAACTGACGATCTCCGGGATAACGGTCTCCATTATTATACACTTCTAACCCAATTATGTGTTCGTATTTTTCGCAAAGATTTGCATACCAATGCGCTTCATGGTTATATCGCCCGGGATGATTGAAAATTATCAGACCATCTTTCTCTCCAATACCAACAATGGCAGAATCTTCTTGAGATGTACGTATCCCAAAATCATTAAATAAACTTCCAATATGCTGTGGAGAAGACACTTCGTTACCTTGAATAGCAATCATTCCCAACTCTTCGGGATTTCTATTTTTATACGTAACAGCTTCGGGCGAAAATTCACCAGTTGCCACCTTTGCTTCTGATTTTGTGCTAGAGTCTAACGACGAAAAATCAGTCCAGGGATAAGTTACTTTATTATGGTCGGTAATGGCTAATATACCATACCCATGTTGGTGATACCAATCTACTACATACTGAGGTGGTAAATGTCCATCACTTCTTGTTGTATGTGTATGTAAATTTGCTTTGTATTGTAGATCCTTTTCCCAGTTAACCTGGTCATACGGACTTTCAATTTTCCACTGATCGTTACACGCAGAAACCGTGACGAGTAGTGTAACTAAAAAGAATGGAAATGATTTTTCTAAAAAATATTTTGTTTTCATAATATTCGTTTTTTCTGTAAAATATATTCAGTCCAACTTACTGTCTCAAATAGAATTTCTAATAAAAACAGCTACTTGTCTGATCTGTAACATACTTCGTTTCTGGCAATAAGCAGATGAACGCTCCTTACCAATGCTATTTATGTTGACAGAAAACTGTTTCTATTAATTATTGCTAATTCCAGTACTTTTCTCCTTATCAAGGATAAAAGAATAGAGAAATGTGCCAGATAATAGGTTGGCAATATCAAAAAATTAAACTCTTTAAATCCTACAAATTCATTAAGAGCAATTATTGTATCAGAAAGCAGAATCAGGAAAATTCCAACTATATAAGTCCACTTCTCGATTCCAGTTGATTTTAGCCCAACGGCAGCTCCTAGCGAAATACAGGATATTATCAGATACCCCAGCACCGATACCCGTAACGTATTGCTACCAATTGAAGGGTACAAAACTGTGCCAAAGAAAACGAGAAAGACACCTAATAAAACCAAAGTAAAGCTCCACCTAATTCGGCCATTCTGAATTGAATAAAACCAGTAGCCCAAATGCGCAAAAAGGTAAAATGCAATACCATATATAAACATGCTTGAACTACCGTTTTTATTTGACAGAAACCAATCTCCGATTATCGAAAATAAAAATGCTGACATTAAAAAGACGATGTCTGTTGCTTTGGAAAGCTGACGAAAATAAAGCAGCAATAAAATTAAAATCCCTGCCCCACAAGAGCCAGATTTAAAGAAAAAACCAAAGTGGCAAAGAGCGAGAATTGCAGATACAACAGGAATAATTAGCAAAAGATATAAGCTGTTTGTATTAATCTCATCTGTTTTCATTATACAAATGCTGTTTTCTTATTAATGATAGTTTGTTCTATTTTCGGGTACTCTTATCAATATAATTATTAAAATTTTCCATGTCTTCTGACTGAGAACCTATTTTTATCTTCAAGGTTTTTCGCCTAACAAAATCAAAATATTTAACCTCAAAATGGTGAATTCCTTTTTCTAATGCAACAAAAGCTTGTTTTGTTATTTCGTAATGAACTCCATTGTTATTAATAAATTCCTGCCCGTCGATAATCAAACGACTCCCATCAAACGATTCCATGGTAAAACGATATACATCTGTTTCATGTACGGAAAAACTTCCGGTATAACGCATTGCAAAATGATGTTTATCCTTTGGAGTAAGTGCTTCGTTCGATATTGAATCTGGATAAAAAGTTTGCTGGGGAGTGAGTTTTTCAAAGTCAGGAATCATTGTAAACGATTCGTCGTAATATTCTGCTTTTAACCTCTCCGATTTTTTCTGATTCTTCAAAACTGAAAGCTTGATAAATGTTTTTACAGCTTCTCGACTTTTTGAACCAGAAGAGCTCACTAAGGCTGAAACAGTTGTTGTATTTTTCAACTTCAACATTGTGTTTTCGTCAAATAATGCTTCATAATTTTCATCGTTCATTCGATAATTTACTATTCCGCAATCATTTGTATTTTTTATAAAAACATTAGTGCTGTCAATGAAATACTTTTGTGTCGAATTGATCAAAGGGACATTTAAAACTTTTTCTCCCATCGTTTTTTCTTTTGTCCAGGAATCGAATACAATTCGGGAAGTATCAATCGCTTCTAAACTCAACTTGTTACCAACAATGTTCATATTCAGGAAAAAGTTTCTATTCTGAAGTTCTTTCGCAAACCATTCTTTATGAGTTGAAACAGGATTAAACCGTCCCCCTCCTCCGGCACATATAATATAGGTAACCCCATTTTCTTCGTCCATGTGATTTTTACGAACAGGAAAAGTCCTTTCATACCCATGAACGTGGCCAGAGAAAACAATATCAACTCCATACGTCTCATATAATTTTTTCAATTGAGGAATATTAGGATCCCCTTTATCTGAAGTAGCTTGCAAAGAACTTCTGTAAGCACCAATGTTTGATGTAAAAACAGGGTGATGGTGTACTACTATTTTCCATTGTTCTTTACAATTTGCAAGGGTTTGTTCGAGTCTTTTATAGCGAAACGACCCCTCCATAACATCCTTATTGGTATCGATAAAAATAACCCGTAGGTTTCCCTTTTTTATTGTATAAAAAGCATCATCATATGGCAAATTAAAATACTGGTAAAACTTTTCATCATTCATTTCATGATTTCCGATTGCCGGATATAAAGGAGTATAACTAAGTAGCCCCTTCCCTGGTTTGAAAAACTCATCAGTCCAATCGTCTTTATTTGGACCATATGAAACCAAGTCTCCACAATGAACAATAAAAGAAGGACATTCTTCCTCCATCAGTTGATTAATCCGTTCCCAACATTGGTCATTCCCCTGGTTATCTCCAACAACTGTAAATGAAACTAATGACTGGCTATAGTCAGGCAACGTAAGTCGTATGGTTGAACTTTTCAGCGTATCTCCATCGTTGACATTTACAATCTGATAGAAATAAAGCTCTTCCGGACTTAAGCTTTCAACTGAAAGTTTGTGCAACACCTTTTCTTCTTTTTCCGATACAGTTGGCTGTAATTCGGGGCGTAATACATGGTGGCTTGCTGTTGCGATATATAACTGTCCTTTGCAAGGTAAAGAAGTCTCCCACATAACAGTAAAAGAACTATCGGTAACATCTTGCAAATAGGGTTCAACGACAAACTCTAAATTAAAAGAGTTTTGTGCGTGTCCTATCAGGCAAAGGAGTGAAACGAGTGTTAAGAATATAAATTGTTTAACTGTTGTTTTCATGTATCTATCGTTATTGGATTCTGATAAAATTTGATCTGCTTTTATTGCTATTCGTAATGTACGCTTCTATGATTTTCACTTTCTATTTTATGGACTAAACTACATGAAAATATTCCTCGGAAAATTTATGATCCTCTTTCTGAGAAGCGTATTCCCAGCTTGTATATTATAAAGCTATTTTGATAGAAATGAGCTAACACGAGATTTCCCATGTTAGCTCAAAATAACTTCCAATACTAAATTAGTTTCCATTTGTGTTTATATCCCACCACACCGGGACATTTTCAAGATCTTCTCCTCCCAGCATCTCAATTGCGGCATCAACTGCTACGGCATTGCCACTATATTCCCTGTCTATAAACGGAATACGTGTTACAACCTGCCCATTAGAAGGCAAAACATTCGCATTATTTGAATATTTTTTTGCATATATTTTAGGAAGTCTCGTTCTTCGATACTCGGCCCAAGCCTCAAAACTAATAGGAAATAAAGCCATCCACTTTTGAGTCATAATTTGCTCATATTGCACTTCCCCGTTAGTAGAAAATTTAACAGGAATATCACTAGCTGCTGCATCATTGTAAGGGTAATTATCAGGAGCAATTGGAGTACTTGTACTGTTTATATAATTTTGAATTGAATCATTTGAAATCTCACCTTCTCTCCATTGTTTAATTGAAACTTCAATTCCTTTCTCGTAAAATTCCTGAGCAGTACCTCCCATATTCCAACCTCGCCATGCACCTTCGGCTTTTAAAAACCAGGTTTCGGCAGCGTTAATTACGTTAATTGGAGTAAGGTATTGATTTCCATCTTTAAAACGAGCACCATACCTGGAAAATGCAAGTATATAAGGACTATACTCTTCATCTCTGGAACCACTTGTAAAACCGTGATATCCTCCAATATTCTTTCGATATGAATCTGGAATATCACTAATAAGTGGATCTTCTTCAACCGGGGACCAAAACTCTTGCATACGCGGATCCATATAACCTTTCATAAAGCTTTCCATACTAGAACTCATCGCATCCTGCCTCTGCATTTCTAAACGTGGTAATGCGTTGCCGGCCGCAGTAAGTCCTACTACAGAAAATAAAGCATCATCGCTGTTATTTTCTAACATACCTCCCGGATTGGCAACCGCAGCTTCTGCTTCTGTCTTGGCTTTTGCTGGCTCAACATTTGAAATACGAATAGCCATACGCAAGCGAAGAGTATTAGCAAATTTTACCCATTGAGAAACATTTCCTCCGTATATACGATCATTCCCTCCGAAGATATTAAGGTCAGAATCATTTGTCAAAAGGCCATTTAATGCATCAACGGCACTAACCAGTTCTTCAAACATCTTGTAATAAACATCTTTCTGGCTTTCATATGCAACAGATTCTCCACCTCTTCCTGCTTCAGTATAAGGAACAGGCCCCCAAACATCAGTAGCTTTCTGCATTATAAATACTTTCCACACCAATGCTAAATTATATACACCGATATTACCTTCTTCTTCAGCAATATCCATTATCGAGAGCAGACATGGGAGTGCACTTACATATATATCTTCAAAACCACGTCTCTCCCAACTTGACCTCATTACGTTTTTATCATAGTCGGGCATACCACAAACCGTATATCCACAATAGTTGGATGCATGTGTACTTTGCATTCGACTACCATTGTTTGTTGTCTGCCAGTCCAATCCTTCGTGTTCTGCTTTATAAAACAGCTCTCCATATTGAGAGGCAGTTATCTCCATAAATTGTGTTTTGTCTGTGTTTATGTCTGTAAAATTATTTGTACAGGAAGATAAGGCCATAAAAAGAAGTACCATCCAACACAATTTAATCTTTGAATTATTTATAATAGTATTATTCATCTTTTAAAAATTTTACAATGATTATAAAATCAGCTCAATATTAAACCCAATAGATCTGGTTCCAGGAAGAAATGCACTTTCAGTTCCTTGTCCGTTGGTTGTTAAGTCATAGGTAATATCAGGATCAAACCAGTTGCAGGCATTATAGATATAAAATAAGTTCTTACCAACAGCAGAAATTGTAAGGTTCTTAATAATCGAACTATTAATCGGTACTTCGTATCCGATTGATAATTCTCGCAAACGAGAGTTTGTTGCACTGTGATTAAATATTTCACCCACGCCACCAGTATTTGCACGTCCTCCAACCGATTTCCCATAGGCTTCAGCAGTAATTTCAATATCGTTTTCTATATAACCGGTAACATTCCCTTCTCCATCAACAACCTCTCTAACACCATCGAAAATGAACCCTTCTCGTCCGTATAATGATGCTTTACTAGTACCTGAAAGCATCATTTGTGCTTCAGTTGACGATTGTCTCACTCCGCCGTAATTCAAATCGACAAGAAAGTAAAGATTCCAATTTTTATATTGAAAATCACTGGTTAGACCGCTACGAAAGTCATAATTAAAATTCCCCAATCGATAATCGAAGGATGAAGAAACCGAAGGCATTCCCAAATCATCAACAATAATTCGACCTTCATCGTTACGAACAAAGCCTCTGGTATATATCTCACCATATGGTTCTCCAACAATTAACCAATTGTCGCCCATTGATAACCTGGGTGATCCAATCTCATAACTGTCCAATGTTTCCGTTAATTCAATAACGTTACTCCAGTTTCTGGAAAAATTTATGTTTAAATCCCATTTTATAGAAGTTGTTTGTATGGGAACTGATTTAAACATTATTTCTATTCCTTTATTTTGAATATTACCGCAATTAATAAAAGCACTGCTATAGCCAGAAGAATAAGGACTTGTTACACTTACTAACTGATTATACGTATTTGTTTTATACCCGGTAAAATCAAGTCCAATCCGGTCGTCGACTACCCGTACTTCAGCTCCAACTTCCCAGGCTTTTGTTTTCTCGGGTACTAAATCGTCTGCAACTTTTGTCGAATTTGGTGATACTTGTCCCTGATTCCCGTTTAGTGACCGGCTATATGTTTGGAATATTTGTGCAAAACCAGCACCATTTCCAACTTCGGCATATGAGCCACGAAGCTTCAAGTAGGATATTACTTCAGGAAGATCAACCATATCTGAAATAACACCAGTTAATCCAACAGAAGGATAAAAATAACTATATGGAGAAGGCAAAGTTGAAGACCAGTCATTTCGAGCTGTTACATCAAGAAATAAATGATCTTTAAACCCCAGTTGAGCAGTTGCGTAAATTGCCTGATTTTGTATATGCGTTGCACTGTTACTTGTTGTAACAGCCCCTCCGTTTCCGAGATAGAAACTATTTTCAATAGTCAATCCACTATCTCCTGTAGTTGAACTAATATTCGACGATTTTGTATCTCTTATTTCAGCACCAAAGTTGGCATTGAAATGCCAATCTTCAGATATGTCTTTAGCTATTCCTAATAATATATCTCCATTAAGATGCCTGTTTTTAGAGTATCCCAAGGCATAGCGTCCTTTTCCGGTACCAATATATGGAGTATCCCAATAATACCTTTGCTCGCTATTTCCATTATTGAAAGCCATACGCCCCCTGGCCTGAACATAGATCCAATCTGTAATATCATATTTCAAGGATGCAACCGCATTTACATTATTATTTGTTTCTTCTGCCTCCCTGCCATCCAGAGCCCAATATGGATTTATATTTGAAATTGAATTGGGTGCCCAGGCAAGCTGTTTTCTGGATCCTGTAGCATCATAATAACTACCATCCTCAATATCTTTTGTGCGCATACTACGTGGCATCTTTACCAATTGCCACATCGGACTGAACATATTATCTCCTACCTCTGGTTTATTTTTTACATCTCCATGCACCCAGGTTAAAACAGCATCCATTTTCAAGCCTTTCAACAAATCAGCCTGCATTCTCATATTTACCCTATGAGTTGTTGATGAGTTATTCGGAAATAACCCCTGAAATAAAGAGTTCTTATAGGAGAAATATGCTGTTGCCTTTTCATTCCCTGTGCTATACGACACACTATTATTCATGGAGTATCCTGTTCGAAAAAGATCTTTTATATTGTCTTTTTGTGGATTTAGCTGCAATTCGTTGCCAAGAAAGTTTGAGACAATCTGTCCTTCCATTTTGGGTCCCCAACTATAATAAGCAGAATTTGCATTATAAACTCCAGCTTCACCTTGTCCATACGTATTTTGCATGTCGGGATATAAATAAGGCATATCAAACATCGTTTGCGAATTAACCTCTATCACCGGTTCTCCGCGTTTTCCTTTTTTGGTAGTAATAATAACAACTCCGTTTGCAGCAACAGCACCATACAATGCTGAAGCAGAAGGGCCTTTTAATACATTTAAAGATTCTATGTCTTCTGGATTTCCCATCCCATTTTGAGAAGGGACACCATCTATAATTACTAATGGCTGATTCCCTGCAGCGATCGACCGCTCCCCTCTTATAATAATACGAGAGCCTCCATTTGATCCGGTCATTACGGCTACACCTGCCACTTTACCTGCCAACGCTGCTCCAACATCTCCTTTATTAATTATTGACAAGTTGTCCATATTTACCTTTTGGGTAGCATAGGTAAGTGTTCTTTTGCTTTTTTCTATTCCCAAAGCAGTAACAACAACTTCTTCCATACCAACAGACTCTTCTGACATAGAGACATCAATAGTCGTTTTGTCCAGAATCGGAACTTCCTGTGTTTTCATTCCAATAAACGAAAAAACAAGAGTCCTTGAATCAACAGGAACATTAAGTAAAAAATTACCATCAGAATCTGAAGTCACTCCAACTGTTGTCCCTTTTATAATAATCGACACTCCGGGAAGTGCTTGTCCTGATGAGTCGGTTACTTTCCCGGTTATGGTTTTAACTTCCTGCTCAACGACTTCGGATTTATCCGTTTTTGCATTTTTCACAACAATTTGGTCGTTGATTACTTTAAAATGTAACATTTGTTGGTTAGCAATATCCTGAAGCAATTTTTTAAAATTCTCTAAGTTGGCATTAATAGAAACTCGACTGTTTTCATCAACTTCGTTTTCAACATAAAAGAAACTAAACTCTGAATTTGCTTCAACCTCCTCAAAAAATTCTTTTAATGTGCAGGATCTTGTTTCGAGCTCTAGTTTCATCTGCCCGATATTTTGGCTTCGCCCAGTTGTTGTAGCTAGTACCGTGCCTGCAAATACCAAATTTATTAGAATGGTATAGAATGACATAAATAAGTACTTTTCAATAATAGATTTTTTCATACTTTTGAACTGTGTAATTAATGATTAAGTAATTTAATTGTACAATTTGTCCTGATGGGGTTTGAGAAACTGGTACTTTCTCAAATCTCTGGGACATTTATTTAAGCACCTTCTTTGGGTGCATCAACTCTTTATTTTTATTTCATAGGCAATTCTGTTTTCTCATTTTTTTTTTACGATTATATCTTTGTTTTCGAGAATTTTATACGACAATTCGGTTCCTAACTCAATAGCAGTAATCATAGTCAAGAAAGGTGTATTGTCGAAGCTAGCGTTAATCTTAACATCCGATACATCAAGATTTCCAGTTTTAAAATGAACACCATAACGATATTCGAGCTGCTTATAAACTTCCGGAAGGGGTGTATTTTTAAACCTGAAATTCTTATTTCTCCACCCCAGTTGTTCGTTAAAATCAAAATCACATTTTACATATTGGTTTGTTTTCTGGTTAAAAACAACCATCTTTCCCGGCTTAAGCGAAACATCATCTCCCTGTTTCGCTTCCACTTTAACACTTCCCTCCACTAGGGCTACCGAAATATTTTCATTTTCGGGATAGGCATCTACATTAAATGTTGTTCCCAGTACCTGTACTTTATATTCTCCAAGATTAACAATAAAGGGTCGCGCTTTTTCTTTTGCAATTTTGCAATAAGCTTCGCCCTTTATTTGCACCTCCCTTTTTGTTGCAGAAAATTGTTCAATAAAACGGAGGCTTGATCCTCCATTAAGCAAAATAGAACTACCATCGGGCAAATCAACTTTTAAATTTTCTCCGGGCGTGGTATTGAATTCACGATATACCTGGACAATCGGGTCGGTGGTATTATCGGTGCTTTGGTAAACAACAACAACTCCGCCAACAGCAAGTAGTACCAGGGCAATAGCTGCAATTTTGTATACCTGTTTAAAGCGGGTAACGAACGAACGCTTTTTCGGTTTGCCCATTGTAAACCCCGGCTCATGTTTCTGAATTTCAGAGATTATTTTCTCTCTCGTACGTTTATAATTAAAATCAGGCATATTACGATTCTTATTCATTAGCTTACTCTATATTTTAGGCTCTACTTCGATTAGTTATAATTTTGGACTATTATTATTGTACTTCATTACACATCAATATGACACAAAAAAAGCAGGAGCTTCCCGGCAAAATCTATTACAAAACAATTAATCTGAATAAATAATTTTGTAATAAAAAGCGACTAGCTGAACATTAGACATTTACTCAGCTGAAATAGTAAGAATTAATAAATTACAGTTAGTAGAAACAATAGAAAGATGTAAAAATCAGATTGGTGTGAAGCCATTTTTTCGGAGACAAATCTCATGGCCAGAGAAGTGTGATTTTGTACGGTTTTTAGTGAAATGGATAATTTATCAGAAATTTCTTTCTGACTTAATCCTTCCAATTTATGCATCCTTAGTATCGTACTTTGTTGAGGAGATAGTGTACTTAAAAATTCGTGAAATTCGGATAATATTTCGTTCTGAACAAGATTTGAGTCGGCACTGATATTCGTCACCAAATCTTTTTCAGCCACATCTTCCAAACTAAGACTTTTATTGTAATCTCTGAGATAATTCAGCGCAGTATTTTTAACTGCCGAATACAAATAAGACTTTAAACTGCTCTTTAATACGATGCTGTTACGATTAAGCCAAAGTTTTACAAATACATCTGAAACAACATCTTCTGCAGCTTCTACGTCGTTTAAGAATGAATAAGAAAAACGACTCAATAAATGAAAATACTTATCGAATACTGAGCTAAAAGCATTCTCATTATCTGCACGAATCAGCCTCCACAAATCACTGTCAGCATTCTCCTCTTTACCCATTTCGTTAAATCCGTTAAACGGAAGCAAAGATAGATTGATTAAATATGTGAATTTTAATAGAGCAATTAAAAAAATATTAAAATGATCCTTTTTAAGAATCGATTACTCTAAATTGAAAAAAACAATCAGAAATTGGCCTTATTAAATAAACAATGGTAATAGAGTCTAAATATCCTCAAACTCAACGTTGGTATAGTCTTTAACAGGAGCTTTTTCTTCTTCAGTGTTCTCTTCAACCTTAGCTTCCGGTTCAGTTTCTTCACGAATATCTTCCGGTTGTTTATCGTGAATGAAATCAACCACTTCCTGCAAACTTTCTATGAACTTGGTGAAGTCTTCCCGGTATAAAAAGATTTTGTGTTTTTCGTACGAGAATTTACCGTTTTCGCCAAAGCGTTTTTTACTCTCGGTAATGGTTAAATAGTACTCATCGTTTCGTGTGCTTTTTACATCGAAAAAATAAGTTCTTTTTCCTGCACGGATAACTTTTGAATGAATCTCCTGTTTGAATTTGCTGTCTTTAAACTTAGCTCCCTCCTTGGTATCACCACTTTCCATTCTTCAATATTTTGTTTTTTGGACTTAGTTAGGTTTCAAAAATAGAAAAATATTTGAGAAATATTCAGAAACTGTCACGTAGCAGTTTTATTCGATGGCAAAATATGCTATTTATATTCGTTCTACAAACAAATTTCCAAATCTAAGTATTTGGATAACAGCACAAAAAAGGGGACACAATAATGTCCCCTTTTCTATCGAAATTATATCGTTTTATTTATAGATCTCCTTTTTTGCCGACAGCAAGGTATTTAACAACAACGACGTACGTGTCATCGGTCCTACTCCACCCGGAACAGGAGTGATATATGAACATTTTGGAGCTACTTCTTCATACAAAACATCACCTTTCAGTTTCCATCCCGATTTTGTTTTATCTGATTTTATACGAGTAGTACCCACATCGATAACAACTGCTCCTTCTTTAACCATATCGGCGGTTACAAACTCAGGAACTCCCATTGCCACGATTAAAATATCGGCATTGGCACAAACCTCTTTAAGGTTGGCTGTACGGCTGTGTGCAACCGTTACAGTGGCGTTAATGGCTTTTTGCGACATCAACACACTCATTGGGCGACCAACAATGTTACTGCGTCCTAAAACAACACAGTTTTTACCGCTGGTTTCAATGTTGTAGCGTTTCAACAGTTCAACAATTCCATAAGGAGTTGCCGATACAAACGAAGGCAACCCAATTACCATACGTCCAACGTTTATAGGGTGAAATCCATCAACATCTTTTTTGGGATCAATAGCTTCAATAACTTTTTGCTCCGAAATGTGTTTTGGCAGTGGCAATTGAACAATAAAACCATCCAAATCATCATCATTATTCAATTCTTCTACCTTGGCAAGCAATTCCTCTTCAGTTACATCGTCTTCATATCGTATTAAAGAAGATTTGAAACCAACTGCTTCACAATCTTTAATTTTGTAAGCAACGTAGGTTTCGCTACCACCATCATGACCAACCAAAATAGCTGCCAAATGAGGTTGTTTCCCTCCGTTGTCGATTATTTGTTTAACCTCTTCTGCTATTTCCTGCTTAATTTCAGCAGCAACTTTTTTTCCGTCGATCAAATTCATAGTATTCTCTCGCTAAGGCGCCAAGACGCCAAGTTTTATAATAATTTGTTTACAATTCGTGTTATTCCGTTTTTTATTAGCGTCTCATTAAAGTTAATTAAGAGACCTAATTTCAGATCTGTTAGCTTGAGATAAGTTAGTAACTGTTTCTTATGAACAGGAGCTACAGCTTGTACCGATTTCAATTCGACAATAACCTTATTCTCAACAATCAAATCTGAACGAAAACCTTCTCCAACAATTTGGTCCTTCCAAACAACTTGTACCGGCTTTTGTCTTTCCACTTTTAATCCCAGGCTTTTTAGCTCAAGGTATAAAATCTCTTCATAAACCGACTCAAGTAGACCTGGTCCAAGTTCAACATGTATCTCATAACAAGTGTTGACAATTATTTTTGAAATTTCATTTTCTGTCATCCCTTGTTCTAGTTTTTCTTTGCGACTCTGCGCCTTTGCGAGGGGAATTTTAGAACTTACGCCCCTGTCCCTGCATACCGGACATCATGCGCTGAACGTTTTTCCCCTGCGATACCATCCTCATCATTTTACGGGTTTCGCCAAACTGTTTCAGCAAACGGTTTACCTCCTGAACATCCGTTCCGGAACCGTTGGCAATACGTTTTCTGCGACCTCCGTTAATCAACGATGGATTTCCTCTTTCTTCCGGTGTCATCGAGAAAATAATTGCCTCGATGTGCTTAAACGCATCATCGTCAATATCCATTCCTTTTAACGCTTTTCCCATGCCGGGAATCATTCCCATCACATCTTTCAGGTTACCCATCTTTTTAATCTGGTTAATCTGTTTCAGGAAGTCGTTAAAGTCAAATGTATTTTTCTGCAGTTTCTTCTGCAGGCGTTTTGCTTCTTCCTCATCGAATTGTTCCTGGGCTTTTTCAACCAGCGAAACAATATCACCCATTCCCAAAATACGGTCGGCCATACGATCGGGGTGGAAAACGTCGAGTGCATCAACTTTTTCGCCGGTACCCACAAATTTGATT
Source organism: uncultured Draconibacterium sp. (assembly GCF_963677575.1). Lineage (NCBI taxonomy): Bacteria > Pseudomonadati > Bacteroidota > Bacteroidia > Marinilabiliales > Prolixibacteraceae > Draconibacterium > uncultured Draconibacterium sp. Next base: position 5,135,046 of record NZ_OY782038.1, on the reverse strand, counting down.
GGTTTTTCAACCACCGAACGAATTGATAACGCAGCACCACCGCGGGTATCACCATCAAGTTTGGTAAGAACAACACCGTCGAAATCCAGTCGGTCGTTAAATTCTTTTGCCGTGTTCACAGCATCCTGACCGGTCATTGAGTCAACCACGAAAAGTATTTCATCCGGATCGATCGCTTTCTTCACCGCGGAAATCTCGTTCATCATCTGCTCATCGACAGCCAAACGACCGGCAGTATCCACAATCACCACATCATTGCCATTGGCTTTTGCATGTTGAATTGCTGCTTTGGCAATTTTCACCGGATCCATGTTTCCTTCTTCAGTATAAACCGGAACATTGATCTGCTCGCCCAGAACTTTCAACTGGTCGATCGCAGCCGGACGATAAACGTCGCCTGCTACCAACAGCGGATGACGGCCTTTTTTGCTTTTCAGCATATTTGCCAGCTTCCCGGAGAAAGTTGTTTTACCCGAACCTTGTAATCCCGACATCAGAATTACTGCCGGTTTGTTCTTCAGCTCGATATCGGCAAAAGTACCACCCATCAGTTGCGCCAGCTCGTCTTTCACGATCTTTACCATCATTTGCCCCGGTTTTACGGCAGACAAAACATCCTGCCCCAAAGCTTTGACTTTTACGTCGTCGGTAAATTTTTTGGCAATTTTAAAGTTAACGTCAGCATCCAACAACGCACGACGAATATCTTTCAGCGTTTCCGCCACATTGATCTCGGTAATTTTCCCCTGCCCTTTCAGTAATTTAAAGGACTTCTCCAGCCTGTCGCTTAAGTTATCAAACATGCTTTTACTTCTTTTTGAAAATGAGGTGCAAAAATAGGGAAAAAAGTTTGAAGTCGGAAGCCGGAAGACAGAAGATTCTTTGCAGATTTACAGGAAGTCATCTTTTTGAAAAAGTGATATCCTTGTCTACCTTTGCAATTCAAGAAAACGAAATATGAAAAACAAAACCATAGATCTTATTGCCCGCAACCTGGGGCTAAACACTACTCAGGTTTTAAACACCATAAATTTGCTGAACGAAGGCGCCACCATTCCCTTTATTTCGCGCTACCGAAAAGAACGCACCGGCAGCCTCGACGAAGTGCAGGTGCTGCAAATTAAAGAGCAAAACGATAAATATGCCGAGCTTGCCAAACGCAAAGAAACCATACTGAAAACCATTGATGAACAGGGACAGTTAACCCCGGATCTGAAAACGAGAATTGAGGATTGTTTTGATTCGGTTGAACTTGAAGATATTTACCTGCCGTACAAACCCAAACGCCGCACTAAAGCCACAATTGCCCGCGAAAAAGGTTTGGAACCTCTGGCTAAAATCGTAATGAAACAGCTGGAACGTGATCCGGAATACCGGGCCAACCAGTTTTTATGCGACGAAGTACCTTCGGTTGAAGACGCTCTTTCTGGTGCCCGCGATGTTATTGCCGAGTGGGTAAGCGAAAACGAACGTGCCCGAAATATTGTGCGTAAAGGATTTGATCTTGGCGCATATATCACATCAAAGATTATTAAAGGCAAAGAAGAAGAGGCCGCCAAATACCGCGATTATTTTGATTGGAACGAGCCGCTAAAAAAATGTCCATCGCACCGTTTGCTAGCCATGCGCCGTGGCGAAAACGAAGGATTTTTGCGTGTTTCCATTTCGCCAAACGAAGAGCGGGTACTGGAAAACCTGGAACGTTTTTTTGTAAAAGGAAACAACGACAGCTCGGAACAAGTAGCACTTGCAGTTAAAGACAGTTTGAAACGCCTCATTCAACCATCGATTGAAACTGAGTTTGCCAAATTATCGAAAGAAAAAGCAGATACCGAAGCCATAAACGTTTTTACCGAAAATCTGAAACAGTTGTTGCTTGCTCCTCCGCTGGGGCAAAAGCGAACGCTGGCAATAGATCCGGGTTACCGCACCGGGTGCAAAGTTGTTTGCCTCGATGAACAGGGAAACCTGCTGCACAACGAAAATATTTACCCGCATAAACCGCAGGAAGAAAAAAAGATGGCGGCAAAAAAAGTTTCTTCGATGGTTGAAATGTACCAGATTGATGCCATTGCCATTGGAAACGGAACGGCCAGCCGCGAAACCGAAGCTTTTATAAAAAAACTGCGCTATAACCGCGAAGTGCGTGTTTATGTAGTAAGCGAGGATGGAGCATCGGTTTATTCCGCCTCATCGGTGGCCCGCCAGGAATTTCCGCAATATGATGTTACGGTGCGTGGAGCCATTTCAATTGGCCGTCGATTGATGGATCCGCTGGCCGAACTGGTAAAGATCGATCCGAAGAGTATTGGAGTTGGACAGTACCAGCACGATGTTGATCAGAAACAATTGAAAAGCAGTCTTGACTCGGTAGTTGAGCTGAGTGTAAATGCAGTTGGCGTAAATTTAAATACCGCCAGCAAGCACCTGCTCACCTACATTTCCGGTCTTGGTCCGCAGCTGGCTGAAAACATCACCATTTACCGAAAAGAGAACGGTATGTTTGAATCGCGCGATGCCTTGAAAAATGTTCCGCGGATGGGGCCAAAAGTCTTTGAACAAGCCGCAGGATTTCTTCGTATTCCTGATGCAAAAAACCCATTGGACAACTCCGGTGTGCATCCCGAATCGTATAAAATCGTTTCGAAAATTGCCAAAGATCTCAAGTGCGAGGTAAAAGATTTGATCAGAAATGAAGAGCTGATCTCGAAAATTGATTTTAAAAATTATGTGACTGCAGAGGTAGGCCTCCCTACCCTAACCGACATTAAAAATGAGTTACTAAAACCGGGACGCGATCCGCGAAAACCGATCAAGGTTTTTGAATTTGCTGATGGTATTTTTAATATCACCGATTTGCAGGTTGGCATGGTACTGCCCGGAATTGTGAACAACATTACCAAGTTTGGAGCTTTTGTTGATGTGGGAATTAAAGAGTCGGGGTTGATACACATTTCGGAAATGGCCGATCGTTTTATTTCCGATCCGAACGAAATTATCAAATTGCATCAACATATAAAAGTGCGGGTGAAAGATCTAGACATTCCACGCAAACGCATTCAGTTATCATTAAAAGGAGTTGAACAGGAATAATCTATGAAAACGACCAAAATACTTGCACTCCTTTTGTTGAGTGCCGTTCTGTTTTCGTGCACTTCAAAAAGCAAAACCGAACACCGAAACCCATATAATCTGCCACTCGTAAATTCAGTGGAAGCATACAAAACACAGGTTGCCGAAAACCCGGAAATGGAACTGGTTGACCTGGAAGATGAAATCGAAAATGTAGTGCTCGATATTCGCTACGCCACCAGTAATAATTTTACGAAAGAGGTAATTTACCAATCGCCAAAAGCATATGCCCGGAAACCGGTAGCTGATGCTTTAAAATTGGTGCAGGATTCGCTGGCATCGCTAAATCTTGGCTTAAAAGTTTACGATGCATATCGTCCTTATGCTGCTACGCTTAAATTTTATGAGGTGTATCCCTATCCTGATTTTGTTGCCAGCCCTAAAACCGGATCACGTCATAACCGGGGATGTGCTGTTGATGTTTCGTTGGTAAATTTAAATACAAAACAGGAACTTGAAATGCCCACTGCATTTGATAATTTCACGGAAAAAGCCCATTCCGACTATGCAGATTTGCCTGAGACAGCTCTTCAGAACCGCACTATCTTAATTGGTATTATGTCTCATTATGGATTTTCGGGAATAAGTTCGGAATGGTGGCATTTCGATTATAGCGGCTGGGAGGACTTTCCACTAATGGATCTTTCGTTTGAAGAGCTTACTGATTAGCTTCGGGATTAAGAGGATCGAAAGGTTTTTCCGGCGTTACAATCCAAAAAATGATGTAAACCAATAAGCCCGGAAATCCGGCAGAAAAAAGCGATAACAGCACATAAATCACGCGTACCAAAACCACATCTATTGAGAAGTATTCGGCAAAACCTGCCAAAACACCTCCCAATACTTTATTGTGCGAACGATATAAACGATTAGCTGCCATAGCAATCATTGTTTATTTGTTAGGCGCTGAAAACTATCAGCCTATATAAAACTACTCTTCTTCGTCTTCAGCCAACAGTTCTTCATTTTCAAATTCTTTTTCCAAAAATTCTTCTGCTGCCTCAATAAATTCCGAAATTAACTTTTCGTCTCCCGGCTCTCCGTCAATCCAGTGAATTTCCTGGTTGTTCCAGAAATCATCAATATCTGCTTCAACGATAAAACGCGGTGTTTCAGTGTGAACCACAAAAATAGTATCCGGAGTTTCCTGCGAATTGTCGGCTAATAAAAACTTTGGTAACATGATTAATTGCTTTTTAAGTTGTTAACGCGAAATTACGACAAAAACCAATCGGTTTCGATATTCTTTAAAAAAGAATTTGAAAAAGTAGTTTTCAAAACATGATATGGTTTGAACTGCCCAACTAGCCACCACAAAAGATGACCTTTCTCAGGATTTAATAACATTTTAAAAATAAAAACCTTCATTTTTTAGCAAATTGAACAGGTTTACTATTTTTAGCTCGATTTTTGAAACAAGCATACGATAATGCGTTCCATTCGAAGAAAAGTGTTGGGCTATACGAGTTTCAAAAATTACCTTTTGAATTAACAATTCAACGTATAAAAAAAACTGCAAATAATGAACAAGCTCAATGAGATTCTTTCGACCATCGACGGCCATATTGGAGGCTCGGAATGGTTTGTATTTTTATTACTCGGAACGGGTATCTTTTTTACCATTTATCTGAAATTTCCACAGTTCCGTTACCTTAAACATTCGCTGCGAATCGTTAGCGGGAAGTTCGACAAAGAAGGCGACGAGGGTGACACTTCGCACTTTCAGGCTTTAACAACAGCATTGTCGGGAACCGTAGGTACCGGTAACATTGCCGGTGTGGCACTCGCTATTCACCTTGGTGGTCCGGCAGCACTTTTCTGGATGCTGGTAACAGCGGCCCTGGGTATGACCACCAAGTTTGTGGAAGTTACGCTGTCGCATAAATACCGCGATAAAGCTGATGATGGATCAATTGCCGGGGGGCCAATGTATTTCATGAAAAAACGCCTGAATATTCCGTTAAAAAACAATAAGGTTTTAAAAACCGGTACTTTGCTGGGTGGAATTTTTGCTGTTGCAACCATCCTTTCATCGTTTGGTACCGGAAACCTGCCGCAAATTAACAGTATCTCCAATTCGCTGTTCGAAACATTTGGCATCAACCACATGGTAAGTGGCGGTGTTTTGGCTGTTTTGCTTGGGCTGGTAATTGTTGGTGGAATTAAACGTATTGCCAATGTTACATCTCGACTAGTACCATTGATGGCGATCATTTATTTTATCGGTGCGCTGGCGGTTATCACCTATAATTACAAAAATATTATACCATCGGTTGTTGCCATTTTCGGAGACGTTTTCAATGGCTCGGCTGCTGTTGGCGGCTTTTTGGGCGGAAGCATTGCTTTTGCCTTTAACCGTGGTGTAAACCGTGGATTATTCTCGAACGAGGCAGGTCAGGGATCAGCACCAATTGCCCACGCCGCTGCACGTGCACACGAGCCTGTTTCTGAAGGTTTGGTTGCATTGTTGGAACCATTTATCGATACAATTATCATTTGTACGCTAACCGGATTGGTACTTTTATCGTCGGGAGTTTGGACAGAGAAACACCAGAACCTTTTCCAGGAAACCGATATTGTTGTGCTTGACGAAACATATTCAGAAGCCAACCAAAGCGATGTGGATGACTTGCATAACTACCTGGTTGGAAAAGCTGATTTGCCAATGTTTAACGCTAACCTTCAGGTGCAAAACGGTGAAATTATCAATCAACCAACAATTCTACACGCCCGCTCGGTAGCAGAAGAGATTCACGTTTCTGTGGATAATCAGCCTTATTCGGGCGAAATAAAAGTTAGCGGTGGAAAAATTGACAGAAGTCCGGACAGCCCCAATCCAAAAAATCTGGCACTTGAAGGAAAATCGTTAATGCACAGTGCACCACTTACCACCATTGCCTTTACCCGAAGCTGGTTTGGCGATTATGGTAAATACATCGTGTCAATCGGCTTGCTGATGTTTGCCTTCTCAACAGCCATTAGCTGGTCGTACTACGGCGGTCGCGCAGTTACCTATTTATTCGGTGTGAAAGGCGTTGTTTGGTACCGTCTGGTTTATGTAATCGGATTCTTCCTTGCCTCATTTACCGACACCACAATTGTTTGGACACTTTCGGGAATTACCATTGCATTGATGACAATTCCTAACCTTATCGGTTTGCTTTTCCTTTCAAAAGAAATGAAAAGCGAAGTAAAATTATTCTGGGTGGAATACGGAAAAAGATTCCCGGGTGAGAAAGTTCCGAAAGGATAGTTTTTTAGAAAACACACCTTGTTTTATTATCGGAAAAGGATGTCATCTTCAAACAGGTGACATCCTTTTTCAATTAAAAAGAAAATAACAATATTTGATTTATGAAACGATCAATTCTGCCACTTAGCTTTCTTTTCATATTACTTACAGCTTGCCGGCAAAACAAAAGCGGCAACTTTGAGATAGTTTCAGAGAGCTACATTTCCGACACTTTACAATACGCCCAATGCCACGCGTCAACAATTATTGAAACGAAAGACGGAGTTCTGTTATCGTTTTTTGGAGGACCATACGAACGACATCCGGAGGTTAGCATTTATACTGCTGCTTTCAAAAACAGGGAATGGCAAAAGCCGCAAAAAGTAGCCGATGGCAAAGTGGATACAACCTCATTCCCTACATGGAACCCGGTTTTGTTCAGAAACGAAAACAAGCAAATTGATCTTTTCTACAAAGTTGGCCCCAGCCCAAACGATTGGTGGGGAATGGTAATGCACTCCAGCGATGAAGGAAAAACATGGTCGGTACCTGAAAAACTACCAAATGGAATTCTTGGACCGATCCGAAATAAACCGATTCTACTGTCTTCAGGTGTAATTCTTAGCCCTTCGAGTACTGAAGAAAATCACGAGCTCTGGAAATCTCATATTGAGCGATCGACTGATTGTGGTCAAACATGGACAAAAATTGATATTCCATCGCCGGATTCGGTAAAAGTTATACAACCAACTTTGCTTGTTCATCCCGACGAAAGCATCCAGGCACTTTTGCGCAGCAACCAAAATGTTGTTATGGAAAGCTGGTCACACGACGAAGGAAAAACATGGTCTGAAGTTCAGTCAACAACCATTCCGCATCCCAACTCGGGAATTGATGCGATCACTTTACGATCGGGTGCAAAATTACTGGTCAACAATCCACTGCCAAGTGGCGATTCATGGGAAGCCGGACGAAACAAACTCGATCTCTATTATTCCACCGATGGAAAAACGTGGCTTACCATCATGCATCTGGAAGATGAACCGGAGGGAGAATTCAGCTATCCATGTATTATTCAAACATCTGATGGATTAATTCACTTTACTTACACTTATAACCGCAGGCAGATTAAACATGTTGTTTTGCGCGAATCATAGCCCAAAAGTAAGGAGAAGATTGAGATGGATTATTGAACTTTCAAATTGTTAATCTGTCAAATTGTAATCTCCTACTGTGTACTATGTGTCTAATATGTTTCAAAACTTAGCGTCATTGCGCCTTTGCGAGAGAAATTTGAAAACTGTATTTTTGCAGCTGATTAAGAAAAGGCTATGCAAAACATTTATCCAAATAATTTCGAGGCAAAAATTGGTTTCGACCGCATTCGCGAAATGCTCATCAACAAGTGCATCAGCACCATGGGTGAAGAGTGGGTGCAGGAAATGCACTTTCAAATGTCGTACGACTCCATTTTGCAACAACTAAATGAGGTGGATGAATTTTGCAGAATTATTCGCGAATTCGACAGTTTCCCGGCAACGCACTTTTACGATCTGCGCGAGGCTTTACAGAAAATTCGACTGGAAGGTCGTTTCCTGGAACCGGAAGAATTGTTCGACCTGAAACGCTCGCTCGAATCGGTGCGTGCCATCGTAAATTTCTTTTCGAAACAAGAAGATGAAGTCTTCCCAATCTTGAAGCAGAAGACATCGCGCGTGCAGGTGTTCCCGTACATCTACGACCGCATTGATGTAATCATCAATAAATTTGGCAAGATCCGTGACAATGCCTCACCCGAGCTGGCACAAACCCGCCGCAGCATTTTAAACATGCAGTCGAGTATGTCGAAACGTTTGCACGCCATTTTTAAACAAGCGCAAAAAGACGGCTGGGTGGAAGACGATGCTGCAGTTTCAATTCGCGACGGACGTGCTGTAATTCCTGTTGCCGCGGCCAACAAACGCAAGCTAAAAGGTATTGTATACGACGAATCGGCCACCGGAAAAACGTCGTATGTTGAGCCCAACGAAATCGTGGAAATGAACAATGAAATCCGCGAGCTGGAATATGCCGAACGCCGAGAAATCATTAAAATACTCACCAATTTTGCCAACGATATTCGTCCTTACCTCGAAGAACTGAACTACTCCTACTACTTCCTGGGTGAGATGGATTTTATTCGGGCAAAAGGATTGTTGGCGGTTGAATTTGAAGCCATAAGACCGGAATTCAAAGAGGAGCCTATAATTGAGTGGTACCACGCTATTCATCCGTTGCTTTTAAAAACATTAAAAAAGGAGAATCGCAAAATTGTTCCGCTTGATATAAAACTTACCGACGAAAAACATATTCTATTGATTTCGGGACCAAATGCCGGTGGAAAATCGGTTTGCCTGAAAACCACAGGGTTGCTGCAATACATGCTGCAATGTGGGTTACTGATTCCGGTAAACGAAGCCAGCCGAACCGGAATTTTTGAGCAGCTTTTTATCGATATCGGTGATGAACAGTCGATGGAGAATGACCTGAGTACTTACAGTTCACACCTGATGAATATGAAACATTTTGTGCGTAACTGCAACGAAAAAACGCTGGTACTTATCGACGAATTTGGAACAGGAACAGAGCCCATGTTAGGTGGTGCCATTGCCGAATCTATTCTTGATAAACTAACGCAGATTCGTACGTTTGGCGTAATTACCACGCACTACACCAACCTGAAACACTTTGCTTCGTCGGCCGAAGGAATTATAAACGGTGCCATGCTTTACGATTCGCAGCACATGAATCCGCTTTTCAAACTCGATATTGGAAAACCGGGTAGCTCCTTTGCTTTCGAGATTGCCCGAAAGATTGGCTTGCCGGAAGATATACTAGAACAGGCGACTGAAAAAGTGGGTAAAGACCATATTGATTTCGATCGCAACCTCCGCAAAATTAACCGCGATAAACGCTACTGGGAAACCAAGCGCATGAAAATCCGGAAGGTGGAAAAAATTCTAGATGACACGGCGGAAACTTACGAGTCGGAATTGCAGGAAATCCAAAAGCAGCGGAAAGAGATTCTGAAAAAGGCCAAAGAAGAAGCTGATGCTTTACTGAAAGGTGTTAACAAACGCATTGAAAACACCATTCAGGAAATTAAAGAAGCACAAGCCGAAAAGGAAAAAACAAAAGAGGCACGCGCCAAACTGGGAGATCTGAAAAAGGATATCGACCGTAAAATTACGGGTAACGATTCGCAGATCTCTAAAAAGATGGAGAAACTGCGCCGACGTGAAGATAACCGGAACAAGCACCGCCCCGATGAGTCGAAAAAACCTGTTACCAAAGAAAAGCTGGAGAAAAGAATTGAAATGCGTCCCGGCGATAAAGTGCGCATTAAGGGGCAAGACACGATTGGCGACCTCATTGAAATTAACGAGAAAAATGCAGTAGTTGCTTTTGGCCAGTTAATGACAACCATGCCTAGTAAAAACCTGGAACGAATAAGCAATAACGAGGCTAAAAAGCTCGATAAAAACCGTGGTGGACGAGCATCAGTTCTTACCGAAGGTTTCTCGGAACGCCGCCTGAGTTTTAAACCTGAGATTGATATTCGTGGTCAACGCGTGGAAGAAGCGATTGCCAAAATCACTGAATTTATCGATCAGGCAATTATGTTTGAAGCCGGTCAACTTCGTATTCTCCATGGCAAAGGGCACGGAATTTTAAAACAAAGCATCCGCGACTATTTGCGTTCGGAACCAATGGTTCGCAGCTACAAAGACGAGCATGTTGACTTTGGCGGCGCCGGAATTACGGTGGTGAACTTAGCACTATAAAATAGACAGGTACTGAATTTTCACAACCAAAAAGAATCAGCGTTCTCTGCGAAATCTGCGAGAAACTTTAACATGAAAAACAACTTCAAAGTAATAGCGTTCGATGCCGACGACACCCTCTGGGTTAACGAAACATTCTTCCGCGAAACGGAGGAAAAGTTTTGTGCCTTGTTATCAGATTTCAGTACTTCGGATGAAACCATGGAAGTGCTTTTTGCCACCGAAATGCAAAACCTTGAAGAATATGGTTACGGCACTAAAGGTTTTGTCCTTTCAATGATGGAAACCGCGCTGAAAATCACCGGCAACAAAGTACCGCAGCAAATACTGGAGCAAATTATAGATTTGGGTAAAAAGCAAATCAACCAGCCGGTAGAATTACTCGACGGTGTAATTGAAACACTGGAATATCTGCAGCAAAAAGGATACAAATTAATTGTCGCAACCAAAGGCGATTTGCTCGACCAGGAACGCAAACTACAAAAATCGAAGCTGGAAAAATATTTCCATCATGTGGAAGTAATGAGTAAAAAGAAAACAGCCGACTACCAAAAACTCATCAAACACCTTGAAATTGCTCCCGAAGATTTTCTAATGATCGGTAATTCTTATAAATCAGACATTGAACCGGTACTGCAATTGGGTGGCTTTGGTGTTCATATCCCATTTCATATTACCTGGATTCACGAAAAAGCAGAAGAAGCAGAGGAACACCCTAATTGGATAAAATTGCAATCCATAAAAGACATCAAAAACATCCTTTAGCCAGGTTTCATTAGAAACGGAAATTTCATCATTTCAGAATCCTCTTCTCTTAAACTTTTTTTAATCTTGTTACTTTTATTGTAAAGTGTAATAACGCTACAATTAAACTTTAAATCTCAAAAATGAAAAAAGTAACAGGTATTGGCGGCATCTTCTTTAAAACAAAAGATCCGGGAAAAATGAAAGATTGGTATGGAAAAAATCTTGGACTGACAACAAATGAGTACGGTTCGGTTTTTGAATTTCGAAAGTCGGAAGCACCGAATGAAAAAGCCTACTCGGTTTGGAGTCCATTTAAAGCTGATACCGATTATTTTGAACCATCGGAAAAAGAGTTTATAATCAACTACAGGGTTGAAAATATTGAAAAACTTGTGGCCAATTTGAAAGAAGCGGGTGTAACTATTTGCGATGAAATTGAAACCTATGAATATGGAAAATTTGTTCATATCCTCGATCCTGAAAATAATAAAATAGAACTTTGGGAACCGGTTGACGAAGTTTTCCAATCGATGTATGAAGGAAAAACCACAAAATAGTATCTTGCAAAAAAATAGCACTTACTATGAAACCCGGATTTCTAATAATACTGTTTTCGTGGCTCTTTACCTTTGCTGTGCAGGCTTCGGCTTCTGAAATTCCCAACGACACCACTTACATTTTTCTAAAGGATTACGGATTATACAAAACCCGGAAGAAGAATGCCATAAAATATTTCTATAAAGCACTGGAAGATCTAAAAACAGATCAACCTAAAATACTTGTATTCTCCACCGGCACCTACCATTTTTATCCTGATGGTTGTATAACCAAGGTGTATTATGAAGCTAACACCTCAAATGAAGCACCAAAAGTTTGTGCGTTTCATTTTGAGAATATAAAGAACCTGGTGATCGACGGGCGCGGCAGCCACCTGATTTTTCACAGTGAGATGCAGCCCTTCACTTTCGATAATTGCGAAAACATAACCCTTAAAAACCTGGCTATTGAATGGGAACAGCCTTTTATTGCACAGGCTGAAGTTTTACGCGTAAACGACCATTATATGGATATTGGTCTCGATCCGAGAGAATCTCCGTATCGTTTGGTGGAAGGAAAAATACTTTTTGATGTGGGAAACGGCCAGTTGAATGAATGGAATAAGACGTTGGAATTCGACCGAAAAGGTAGGTATATTGTACCTTACACCGGAGACGTCCCTTGTTTAGGGGAAGACTGGGATGCCTATTTTGCTGAGGCTACGATGCCCGGAATTGTGCGCCTGCATTTTGACTTTAATCGAAAGCCCCAAATTGGGAATTACCTTGTGATGCAACATGCAACACCCACTCATGCAGGCATTTTTATATCAGAATCAGAAAATATTTCGATCGAAAATCTCAGGTTATTTCATGCACCAGGATCAGGGATTCTGGCTCAATGCAGTAAAAATCTGGAATTCGATCGTTACCAGGCAATCCCCAACCGTTCTAAAATCCGATATTTTGGAGGAGGCTTTAATGGACTGCAAATCGTGAATTGCCAGGGCAATGTTCTTGTTGACAACTGTACTTTCGAGGGCATTGTTAATGAACCTGTCAATGTTCATGGCATCAGCGTTCGTGTTGAAGAAGTGATGTCGGACAACCTGGTAAAATGCAGCTATTTGAATAAACAAAGCAAAATCACAAACTGGGCCCGGGCGGGAGACGTGGTTAATTTTATTGGAGCCAGTGCTACCAATACGGTTAAAACGGTAACATCCATCGATAAAGAGCACTTTTCGCTATTATTGGGAAAAGCAACTCCCGCAAATCTGAAGGCCGGAGATATTATTGAGAACTTAAGCTGGACACCTGACCTGACAATTAAAAACAGTAATTTTAAAAGTAGCCGCGCAAGTGGACTTGTTCTTTCTACACCGGGAAAAGTTGTAATAGAAAACAACACTTTTGAATCAAGTGGCAGTGCTATTCTTATTGCCGGGAATGCGAATACTTCGCTCAAAACAGGCGCTGTAACCGATGTGTCAATTTCCAGAAATATATTTACATCGTTCTGCAATACAAGTACATATCAATACAACGAGGCAATTATATCTATCTACCCTATTATTCCCACAATAAATGATGATACTCCTGTTTATCATCGTAATATCAGCATTCAGAACAACCAGTTTAACCCTTTCGATTATCCGCTGCTCTATGTGCTTTCAGTTGAAGGATTGTCTTTTAATGGAAACACTATCACCAGAAGTAATGATTTTGCTCCGTTTCATAACCGGCTCTACACTTTTAGCCTTGAATTTTGCAAACAAATTAATATAACCGGCAACAACATTTCGGATGACTTGCTTGGGAGAAATATCTATTTGAAAAAGACACCGGAGAATCAACTAAAAACAGATATGGAGTCCATCTTCACAGTTGAAAAGTTTTGATTGCCTAGAGAGGACTTCATAAAAACTGATTACCGCTAACAATTAAACGGAATCGGCTCTGGGCGTCGTTACTTTTTGTCATATTGTTTTATTTTTACAACCAGACGCAATAACAATAAAATATTAAAATACTGTTAGTGATCCATTTTATATGGTTCTACTTTTTCAGTACGCTTTTTGAAGTGGTTTGTAAATACAAAACCGTTCATGTTGATGAACGGTTTTTTTATTCTAATCAGTCTCCTATTGTAACATAAACACCTCTTTTATATTTTTAACATAATGTTTTCAAAAGAGTAAAAAGAAAGGGTAGAACTTAAGGACGCTTTTTTAATGATGATTGATAATTTACAAACCCCTTTATACAGAACCAATCAAATTAGAAGTCGTTCTACCCTGTTATACAAACCCTATATTTTTATTTTCCTAATTTGTCTTACTTATAGCAATCGGTGTTCCAAAAACACTTAACTGCTCATTTTCTGACATTTAACTGTGCCAAACTTTTTATACAAGGTTTCATATTGGGACATTTTTCTCTACATAGTACTCAAAATGAACAATACGTATTGTTATTCTACTGCAATTTGTCCCTTATAAATATTCGAAATAAGGTATAAACTGAACTGATGTCAGCGATATTTATGCATTAGTTTGGCCGAATATACAATTACTCTCCTACTATTGGATCACATTAAAAAGTAGGTGGAGAAGAAAAATATCTCACCCAGAAGTTTCAATATTGAATAAAAGCTACCAGAAATAAGCAACATTCTTTTGGCTTATCAGCCGGATTCTACTCTTTGGCTTAGCCCAAAGAGATAGACAGAAAACCCAAGGCTGCGCCCGCCTCTCTCGGAAAAGCTACGCGATGCCGACTAAAATTACTGAAACTTCCCGATGCTACGATCGGGACAGGCAGTTGTACCTCCTCAAACAGCAGTAATTTTTTTACGTCGTCACCACTTGTTTTTCCGGCTCACCGGCCGAGGCCCTGCTCCGATGCAGTGACGTTGCTTAAGAGGACGGCCTCTTTTGGTCGTTGCCCGGAGTTAAAATAAAACCGTAGTGAGAGCGGGAAGCTCCGAGTAGGCGAGGAGATCACCCGTCCGAACTTGGGTTTTATAAAAACGCAGGGTAGTGACCAAAAGCAGCCTTGCGTTTTTTGCTTCGTTTTTGTGGCAAGACAAAAATGAAGGCCGCCGGCAGGCATGAAATTATTGTCAATTTCTAAATTAAGCCACCGGATTTTTCAGGTGATCCCCATTTTAGACCACCAGGAAGAAAACAAAAAAGGACATAAAATAAAAGGCAACTCAACAGTTGCCTTTTTATATTTTCTTACGTCCTCGTAAGATGTAAAAGAATTGTGCCGTACTTAAATTGTTTGAGATGACCTGAAAAGGATAATAGAATAAAGCCCTGAATAAATTTTATCTTCCCAAACAAACAACAGATCTTGGTGATCTATTGTATTTCAAAATTACGAATTCAAAAACAAAAAACCTCGGCAATGCCTGCCATTTCAGCCTATTTCAGCAAACTACCTAAAATACGCTCAGCATTTCTAACTTCCGGCATAAGCCAACTTTCCCGCGATTAATAATTATATTTTTTAAAGTTGATTGTTGTGAGAATCGTATTCTGTAATTGACTAAAAAAAGAAAGGGCAGTTCAACAACTGCCCTTATTAATGTTAACCCCCAAACACACAATAGGTCGGAACGACCTATCAACAACAAAGAAAATAATTCTTTTCAATTTAGACAAATAATTATATGGAATTCCGCTAATTTTAAGCAATTTACCTACCTACTTCTCAGCAATTTCAACCTCTTGAATTTTTAACATCTCTATTTCAATAGAAATATATAAAAACCCAGAATGATTTTCCGGGCTTATAATTTTCATGCATTGATGATTTTTGATTAAACTCTTACCTTTCTGCTAACATCTCCATTAAAGCTTCGTAGGCTTCCAAACCTTCTGCCTGAGCCAAAAATTCTTTATTCATATCAATGGTTGATCCCATTTCAAATAAACGGGTCCAATCTTCGCGTGCTCCTTCGTGGTTTCCTCTTTCATATCGGCAGAGTCCACGCATTAACAGTAGACTTTGATCATGAGGCATATATGTAATTCCTTTGGTAAAAAGCCGTTCTGCTTTTTTTGATTTTCCTTTTTCAAAGAAACATTCTGCTCCCTGAGTGAAGCAGGAGGTAGCTACTTTAAGAAATTTTTCACTGGTTAATTCAGCATTATCTGACAATGAAAAAACAATAGAAACTTCTTGTTCCATTGAAACAGGAATACCATCTTTAATTCCAGGTTTCCACATTCCATTTGTCGATTCAAGTACACGAACCAGTTCTTTGTCAATTTCCGGGCAAACACCATTTACAATATCAATATTGGTTACTTTTCCCTGGGAATTAACGTTAAACTTAATTACTTCGGTACCTTCCCAACCACAACGTTCTGCCTCTTTCGGATATGTTATATTAGATGAAAGATATGTTTGTAAATATTTGGCATCTACATTAACAATATCAGCATAGTTTGCAATGCCAGTAAAAGCAGGTGGTGAAATCTCAACTTCATCAATAGGAACGCTTGGGGTATCATTCTGACCTACTGCCAGCAAACAGATACATATTGCCAGCATAATAAATAATAATCTTTTCATGGCTTTCTGGTCTTTAATTAACATTAATGAATAGGTTTCTGAACACTTTTCCTCCTTTCCCAGTCAGAAACTTTTAAGATTCAAGTTACGCCAAAATGAAAAGTTAAGTCTTAAAACTATGTTGCATTCATTACACATGTTTCCAAATTATTTAGACTATGAGCGACAATTTAAACTATGATGTATTAATGGTATTGAGGTTATTGATTTAGTAGAAATCCGCTAAAACACAAATTGGGCATTTCCTTTCATCCCATATTTTAAATAAAACCGAGGTTTTGTTGACCGAAACAGAATTTTTCGGTCCTCCCTTTAATTTATCCGTTAAAGCCATAAAAAAAGAAAAAGTACCACTATAACGAGGATCACTGCAATAATAATGAAACCAAAATAATGAACGAATTTACCGTATAAACTGGAATAATGTTTAATTTTTCTACGAGATTGAAGTTTTTCATTCGGGGTCGTTTTAAGTTCAGGGAAGTTTTTATGTACCCCCGGCGAATGACCAAAATAGTCGTGAAAACATTTATTGAAATAGCTGGGGCTGCTAAAACCCACTTTGTATGCAATTTCTGATACGGTATTGTTATTGTCGCGTAGTAATTTGCTGGCGTTGATTAAACGTATTTCCCGGATAAAACAACTTGTCGATTTGCCGGTCAAATATTTCAATTTTCGGTGTAATTGAGACCTGCTCAATCTAACTTCTTTGGCTAAATCATTTACACCAAAATCATCTTCCGATAAATTTTGCACCACTATTCCGCGTAGTTCAGATAAAAACTCAGAATGTTGAGCAGTACTGGTATTTTCATGTCTTCCGAACAATGCAATCTTTGGTTAACGTAAGCTTATATTCCCGGCATTTTGTGCAGACCAGAGGTAAATCGTTATAGCATACGAAATTTTGCCCAAAAAGATTTAAGCAAAAGTTATTAATATTCCTAAGAAAAGTTAATGAAGCTGGATAGATAAATAAGAAATGGAAAAGCTAATGGCTATTTATAGATATGAAAAGTGGTTTTAAGCTCCCATTTGGATTTCTTCTGCCATTCGCTCAGCACTTTCAATTCCCGAATTCAGAGCCAAATCCGTCAGGTTAAGACTATCAATGTATTCAATAGCTTCGGTGTATGATCGAATATCGCGACGTACTTCTAAAATGGTAATATCAGGATCGGGATTATCTACCATTTCGTTATACACCGGTGCCCTGAATTCTGCTATTGGAATTATGATCTCCTCGTTGTAATTGTATACAAAATCGTTGTGGCGTGCAAAAACAAATTCGAGGTCGGTATTCTTAAAACCGGCTTCATAAAAACGGGCAAAACACAGATAGACTTTCCCATCGGGTAACCCATAGAAATGTACCGGATAGAGGGTTGGCAGAAATGTCATACTGGATTTGTGGATTAACCTGCTTAAAGATTTCATAACATGCAAGTTAAAGTGGTTTTATCGCTCGCTAAGTTAATGAAAATTATACCCGGCACATCGCCTCTCTTTTTATCTAAATGTTAAAAGATGTTATATTAAATCACCGGCCTTCTCTTTTTGCATACACAAAAAACAGGCGATTCCAGCTTAATACTAAAACCACCTGTTTTTATCGGGACTAAAAGTAGGTCTAATTCATCTATTTCAGAGAGAACGAAGCGGCCATTCCTTCCGCCGAGTTTGGTCCAATCCACAAATTAAAATCACCGGGTTCGGCTTTCCACTCTTTCGAGGCTCCGTAAAACTCAATATCTTTTGTAGTGATCTCAAACGATACTACTTTCGACTCTTTTGGCTCCAACTTTATTTTCTCAAAACCTTTCAGTTCTTTCACCGGGCGCGAAATACTTCCAACCAGGTCGCGAATATACAATTGAACGATCTCTTCTCCGGCTACATCTCCGGTATTGGTTACTGTGGCCTCAACTACAATCTTTCCGCCTTCTGTTAATTCATTAGTCGACAGTTTTAGATCGGAATAACTAAACGTAGTGTAACTTAAACCATAACCAAATGGGAAAAGTGGCTCTTTACTCTCGTCGGTGTAGTGCGACCAGAATACATTTCCCTCGCCATTTGTAGGACGACCGGTATTAAAATGGTTGTAATACAATGGTTGCTGTCCCACTGCTCTTGGAAACGACACTGGTAGTTTCCCGGCAGGATTGTAATCGCCAAATAATACTTCGGCAATTCCGTTTCCGGCTTCCGATCCCAGGTGCCAGCATTCCACAATTGCAGGAACATTCTCTGCCATCCAGTTGATCTCGATGGGGCGTCCGTTCATCAGTACCACAACAACTTTTTTATTTACTTTATACACCTCTTCCAGCAACTCCTGCTGAAAACCTTTCATCGA
This sequence comes from uncultured Draconibacterium sp., assembly GCF_963677575.1. Lineage (NCBI taxonomy): Bacteria > Pseudomonadati > Bacteroidota > Bacteroidia > Marinilabiliales > Prolixibacteraceae > Draconibacterium > uncultured Draconibacterium sp. The sequence goes on along the minus strand of NZ_OY782038.1, from coordinate 5,116,626 downwards.
AATATCGGTTTGGCTGCGACCTTCGCCCGACTGCCAGCAATCTTCGCCTAAAGCAATAACTACAACATCGGATCTTGATGCCAAAGAACGGGCTGCCGACATTCCACTGCGGTCAGTGGTGTTAATTTTTAATTCGGTGGTAAACGAGCGCAAACCTTCAGTGTAAGCCGGTCCCTGGGCGAAACGAATGCTTGAATTTCCGGTTACGTTTTTCATTCCCTCCAACAACGATACAGCAGAATTGGTAATCGCTTTGGCTCTCCAACTACCCAATGGCACATCTTTGCTCTCAGCTAATTCGCCAATAACAGCAATTTTTAATCCGTCCTTTTTCAGCGGCAAAAGATCGTTCTCGTTTTTCAGCAGTACAATACTTCTTTTTGCGGCTTCTTTGGCGGCTGCAAGGTGCTCGTCGCTACGCAATTCTGTTTTTTCACGCTCAGGATTACAATATTTGTAAGGATCATCGAATAATCCCAGTTTGAATTTAATGGTTAAAATACGGCGCACCGCATCGTCAATCAAACCTTCATCAACTTTACCTTCGTTTACCAAGGCCTCCAGGTTATTTATGTAAGCGTTACCTTCCATGTCCATATCCGAACCGGCAGTAATCGCTTTATAAGCAGCTTCTTTTTTGTCGGCAGCAATCCCGTGTGGCAACATTTCTCCAATCGAGTTCCAGTCAGAAACCACAAAACCTTCAAATCCCCACTCGCCTTTCAAAATATCGCGCTGAAGATAAGAGTTGGCTGTTGCCGGTGTTTCGTTTATGGTGTTGAACGCGTTCATAAAAGTTGCTACGCCTGCATCAACACAAGCTTTAAACGGCGGAAAAACAATATTGTGCAAGGTTGGATCACCAATTTGTACCACATTATAATCGCGGCCCGACTCGATAAAACCATAGGCTGCAAAGTGTTTGGCACACGCTGCAATGGTTGTTTCATCCGACAGGTCGTCGCCCTGAAAACCTTTAACACGGGCATAAGCCATTTTTGCGCCAAGGTACGGATCTTCACCTGATCCTTCCATAAAACGTCCCCAACGGGCATCGCGGGCAATGTCAACCATAGGGGCAAATGTCCAGTGTAAACCAACTGCAGAAGCTTCAATTGCAGCAACCCGCGACGATTTTTTTGCCAATTCTGGTTCCCAGCTGGCAGCTTCGGCCAACGGTATCGGAAACATGGTTTCGTAGCCATGAATCACATCGTAAGCCAAAATAAGCGGAATTCCCAAACGGCTGCTGTCAACCGCCCAGGATTGAATTTTACGGGTAGCGTTTGCACCGGTAACATTTAACATTGATCCAACTTTACCTTCTTTTACCATGTTATACAGAGACATCGAATCAACACCTTCAGGCGCCGGCCCTGTCAATTCCCAACGAGAAGAATATTGGTTTAGCTGACCAATCTTTTCAATCAGCGTCATTTTCGCTATTAAAGCCTCAACTTTTGCGTCGATGGCTGAGTCCTTTTTAGAAGTTTTAACAGGGTCGCTCTGTTGGCAAGCCACTGCAATTACACTCATTAGAAGTAGTGAAATAATTAGTTTTTGCATCGGATGAAATAAATTAATTACTTATTGTATATTTTACAGTTTGAAGCAAATATAGAATAAAAAGTACTGAAACCTTAAGCCTCAATACAAATTATATGAATTTGGGGCTGATTTTTATTGCGTCAAAATAGCAATCGCAACCAATTGACATTTTGGTTAATCGATCGAGCAATACAATCACAAGCTTAAAGCGGGGATTTAACCTTTAAACTGAGTTTACTTATAAGGTATTGAGGTACTGAATGGCCTGAAATAAAAGCTTCCGGTAATCTTCGGTTTCGTACGTACGTTTATCGTGGCCCGTTTGAATATATACAATTGTTGAAGCGTTGAATCGATTCTCCCACGCCACGTAATCAGCACTTTTCGGATGCCGGGTTCGCAGTAATGGTTTCACATTATCGGAGATTCGGATATTATCATACACCTCGTCGAAAAAACGCAGCTCCCTAAATCCGGCGGTGACAGGCGTATAGTTTTCAATCGAGCAATATACCCACACATCATGATCGTATTCCGACCACTCATCTTCGGGAATTTTTTTGTTTTCCTGTACATAACGACCTCCTATAATTTCCTCGAACTTAGGCCAGTTTTGATACGAAGCAAGTGCATGATGCAAAAACAAAAATGGTTTACCCTGTTTGGTCAGGCGGATATAAGCCGCCTTTTGCTCACGAGTTATTGTATTCCACATATCGTAAAAAACAAGCACATCAAAATCGTCTGCAACTCTATTTGCAATTGCTTTGTTGGCATCAGGTTGTGCAAAATGTTCATACTCTATTTCCGGCATGCGATCAAACAGTTGAAAAAACTGGAGTGTATCGTAACTATGTCCACCGGTTACCAACATTACTTTTATTGGTTGTGCTAAAACAACACTTACAAATAAGCTGAAAACAACTAGAAATAAAGTTTTTTTCATCTTTATATTTTTTAAAATTTAAAAATAAAAATTGAACATTTCGGTTTCTCGAAAATAAAAAAATCATCAGTAACATTTCATAATATAAATGTATTGTTGCCAACATGCGAATTGTATAAATAACTGAATTAAGTTTTACAGGTATAAAAAATACCCTAATTTTGGTTTAATCAGTTCAGAAAACACATTGCTATGAACAAAAAATTATTTCTATTTTATTTTTCACTTGTCGCCGTTTCTTTTGTGTCGTGCGACAAAATGAACGACGTTGAACCTATTCCCATTGAGAACAAATACCTAATTGAAGCAAAACACATTACAAGTTACGATCAAAATAATATATCGGGATTACTGCTTTTAGCATCGCTCGCCTATCCGGAGCTTTCTGATGAGTTAGACCAGGTCACTCCGTTTATCAATAATGGAGTTGATGTATATAAAATCACTTACAAAACTATTTTTGACGACCACCCGGTGGTTGCGTCAGGTATAGTTGCCCTCCCCGATACAGATGGCGAGTATCCGGTTTTAAGCTACCAGAATGGTACCAACACGGAAAACAGTAATGCGCCCAGCGTTGATTCAGATAACGAATTATTCCGCATATTGAAAATGATGGGATCGACCGGTTTTATTATTTCGTTGCCTGATTACCTCGGTTTTGGCGAATCTGACGATATGTTTCACCCGTACCTGCATCGCGAGTCGACTGTACAAACCGTTACTGATATGCTGGAGGCAGTACGCGAATTTATCGACAATAAAGATGGCATTTCGCTAAACAACGACCTCTACCTGACCGGCTACTCACAAGGAGGATGGGCTACTATGCAGGTTCAACAAGCTATTGAAGCCGATGCCGGTTTTGCCTACAATTTAAAAGCAAGTGCCTGCAGTGCAGGGCCATACAACCTGGTAACACTTAACGAATATGTTGTTGGTTTGGAAGACTACCTGCAACCCTATTTTCTGGCTTATATTTTTAACAGCTACCTGAAACTGGGACTAACAACACCTATAAATACAGTATTTCAGGAACCGTATGCCGGTAAAATTCCTACGATGTTTGACGGGCAGACTTCAGGAGCAGATTTAAACGCTGAGTTAACGACCACCATTTCCGACTTATTTACACCTAAATACCTTGCCGGATGGAATACAGAAGCAGGTTATCTGCCGGTTCTTGACATGCTGGACGATAACAGTGTTCCGGCTTTTCTTCCTACCGTGCCAACTACACTATTTTATGGAACAGCCGACACTTATGTGCCGCCAATTGTGAGTGAAGAAAAGTATGATGAATTTATAGCCGCCGGTGCATCCACAAATTTGGTTCAGAAAGTTCCACTTGAAGGACTTGACCACTCCGGAGGAATTCTTCCTGCAGGAGTGGCATCGATACTTTGGTTTCTGGAAATGGAAAATGCAGAGATGTAGCATAGCACGAAGTAAGAAGCCGGAAGACTGAAGTCCTCTACCGCGATTTGAACTTCAATAAAAGATATTATATAGACCTTTGGTTATTCTTAAGGGGCCTTTTTATGCGATACAACTTTACCTAAATTCCTTATTCGGTAAAACACAAAAGTTTTGAATCTTTAAAGTAAAAAAAAGATTCCATCTTTCAAGAAGATGGAATCTTTAGAATTTATAATATAAAGTCTTGTACTAGCAACTAGCCGCTACCTCAACCAATTCTCCTTCCAACGAAAAATCGGATGCCGAAGTAATCTTAATATCAGCAAACTGCCCAATCATCGATTTATCGGCACAGGCAAAACGAATTGTTAATTTTCCTTCGGTATACGATGTCAGGAAACCTTCTTTGCGGTCTTCTCCGCGCACCAGCACACGAACTGTTTGCCCAATTAAGCTTTGGTTATATGGTAGATTGTGTTTTCTCAAATCCTCAGTAAGTTGATGCAAACGTCGTTTTTTCTCATCCAGCGGCACATCATCCACCCAACGGTGACTGGTTGCTCCCGGACGAGGAGAATAAATTGCTGTGTACGACATATTGAATTTAAACTCATCGAAAGCTTTGCGCGTATTTTCAAACTGCTCGTCGGTTTCGCCAGTGAATCCAACGATCACATCGGTAAATAAAGTTGCCTGCGGAATAATCCTGCGGATAGTCTCCACAATATGACGGTATTTTTCCATGTTGTGTTTGCGGTTCATACGCATCAACACCTTATCATCGCCACTTTGCATAGGCAGGTGAATCTGTTTTCCCAAAACGGGGTATTCGGCAATCACCTCAATAACTTCATCGGTCATATCGCGCGGGTGCGGCGAAGTAAAGTATAACCAGAATTCCTTATTCACGCGTTTTCCTAATTCACCAATCTCACGTAAAAGTTGCGAAAAAGTTAATTCCTCTCCTTTTTTATCGAGTCCGTACGAATTTACGTTCTGCCCTAGCAGGGTAATCGATTTATAACCTTGCGCTACCAACAACGCCACTTCGGCAATAATATCTTTTGATGGGCGCGAAACTTCGCGACCTCGTGTATAAGGCACAGCACAGTACGTACAGAATTTATCACAACCGTTCTGGATTGGAATAAATGCCTCGAAATTCGACTGATAATGTGGTTGAACGTTCCAGAAATCCTCGATATTCTCGTTATGTGGATCGATCCCAACATTCAGGTGTATTGGTGTTGTAATACCGTAACTACTGATCATTTTGGGCAGCTCCGGCAAGTCTTTCATCTGGAAAGTAATATCAAAAAGCTTCAGGAACTTCTCATGGTCGTCGGGCAAAATACATCCCGAAATAAAAGTAACCAGATTTTTGTTGTTCTTCCACTTATTCCACTTGTGGATACGTGAATACACTTTATCGATGGCTTTCTGACGTACCGAACACGCCAAAATACCAATCACTCCTGCCTCCTCCTCGTTGTCGGTCCACTCGTATCCGGCTTTGTCTAGCACCGATATCACCCGCTCGCTATCCGACATATTCATCTGACACCCTAAGGTTACTACGTGATATTTCATTCGTTTATAATTGTTTACTTTTTATGGTAACTCATGGAACTCACATAATCATACTCCTGTGTATAAAAAGGCTTTTTATATGCTCGTTTCATCTGTTCATCTATTTTGCTTCTGTTTCACCCTTCTGTCTTTGTTCCTCAGTCATCTCCCCTCAAGAGGAGAATTAAAAGAGGGGTGATTTCTGCTCCCTGTTATTTACAGTTTTTTTTATATTTAAAAGTATACCTCGGTATAAATGTTCGATGTCGGGATTCCTTTTTCCGACAAAATATCGAACACTTCATATATCATTTCGCTGTTTCCACAAAGAAAACAGTTTGTATTCTCATCTATTGTTTCGGTCTTTAAAAATTCGGTTACCCTTCCGTGGAAGTCGCCTCCTTTTTCACCTGAAGCGCACAAAGTTACCCTTTCTTCATTAAAATCGCTATGATCGTATGCTTCTTCTGCTTTGCGCACACCGTGTACCATCTTGTAATTCAGCTGCGGATGCGTTTTTACAAAACCATGAAAGGGGCTGATTCCTGTTCCGGTTGCTATGAATAAAAATTGCTGCACCTGAAAACTGTTCGGATCGAACTTAAAAAATCCAAACGGACCGTCCACATCAACTAAATCACCTGCTTTCAGCTTTTTCAATATCGATGATACTTTCCCGCCATCCACTTCACGTACCAAAACTTCAAGGTAACCGTCGTTCTCTCCACTGTAAATGGAATATTCGCGCCGATCAACTGCTCCTTTTGTTCCAAGCAGAACAAACTGCCCGGTTTGGAACTCCATACCATTTCGCTCGAACCGAATTACAAATGTTGAATCGGTTAAATGCCTGACCTGTGTTACTTTATGCTTCTTCAATTATTAAGACCTGTTCTAAATAAATCGGTGCAAAAGTATAAATAATTGGCAAATCTTCAAGGTTTTAAGGGTTTATACCATTTTACCTGCTAATTTGCCCAATAAAAATGCCCCTTTTTGCTTTATGCTTCAAAATAAAATTCATTAATAACGCTGCTATTGCTGGATTTTCTTTTTCGCCTAAAACAAAAATCATTCATTTTTCTTATGTGTAAATTAACACGTAAAATGGCATTACATTATTCATTCGTAAAAAAGCACAACAAAAAAGGGATCCTGAATACAGAATCCCTTTCCAAACAATCCTTCGTTCACACTAATTGTATACCTCTTCCTCTCTTTGGTATCCCTCTGAGATAACGGTTAACTCAAGGTTCTCCTTGTTCACGATCATTCCATTATGGAAAACCGTAGGCACCAACATTTCTCCGTTACTCACTGTCTGATATGTTTTTTCCCCATTTTCTCCTCCTGCCAATTTCATCGCCAGGTCGGCGGCAGTAGCGGCCAGCTTTTCGTAAGGTTTATAAACGGTACAGGTTTGATGTTCTGCCACAATTTCGCGTAAGTTCCGCAAATCGGCATCCATTCCTGCTACCAGTATCTGGTCCTCCCTACCTGCTTCTTTTATGGCCCTTATCACCCCCATTGCTAATTCATCATTTCCGGCAATAATCGCGTCCACATCAGGATGTGCTTTTAGTAATGCCTTGCCATGTTCGTAGCCTTCACTTTCTTCCCAGGCGTTAGTGAATTCGTTATAAACAATTTCAATATCGCCCCGGTCAACCAGTGGTTGCAGTACATTTCGCTGTCCCAAATAGAGCAATTGGCTATTATTATCGCTAATTGCCCCACCGATCAAAGCATATTTCCCGGTGGGTTTTATAGTGGTTAAATAACTAGCCTGCAGTGCACCTATTTCTACGTTATCTGTCGACACATAAAAATCGAGCTTACAATTCTTAATCAAGCGGTCATACGAAATAACTTTTACATTTTTCGCATGGGCAGTTTTTACAATGTCAGCAGCGGCAAACTGATCGACAGGTACAACCACTAACACGTCAACACCGTTGGCGAGCAGTTCTTTTGCCTGAGCCAATTGTTTATCGGCATCATTCTCGGCATCCATAACTTTTACGGTCCCTCCAAGTTCCTGGACATCCTCTACAAAATAGTCCCGGTCGTTTTCCCACCGCTCTTTATCAAAGGCATGGATTAAAAATCCTACTTCAACAGGCTCTTCTTTGGTGTCGCAACCAGTAAAGCAAAGTCCGGACAGAAAAACTAAGATGAGTAATGTTATCCTGTAATTCATATTATTGAATTTAATTAAGTTTCTATTCAATTTACGAATTATCAGGTGATAGGTTAACCCAGAATTTATTTAAATCTGTTGTTTTATAACATTAGAGATTATGAAACCTTTTAAAGGGGCGATTTAAAACTTTTGAATTTCCTCGTATAATTTTTGAAGCGGCAGGCCCATTACATTGTAAAACGAACCTTCGATATGTGAAATTCCAATCGATCCAATCCACTCCTGAATGCCGTACGCACCGGCCTTATCAAACGGTTTGAAATTAGTAATGTAATAGTCGATTTCAATATGGGTTAGCTGCTTAAACTGCACGTTGGTTAAAGACGAAAATACCACCGATTTTTTAGTCGAACGAAGACAAACACCGGTTATTACTTCATGCATTTTCCCACTTAATGCCAATAACATTTCAGAGGCATGATCATAATCTTCTGGTTTTTCCAGTACATTTCCATTCAAAACAACAATGGTATCGGCTGTTATCAGCAGATCATTATTGTTCAGTTCATTGCTAAAAGCCTTTGCTTTTTTTTCGGCCAGGTAACCCGGAATTTCATCGGGAAAAAGTTCCTGTGGATAGTTTTCATCCACGTCTTTAGTTTTCACCTGAAACTCAATTCCCAGTGATTTTAAAAGCTCTTGCCGTCGAGGTGATTTAGAGGCAAGAATGTAATTATGAGCGGGTATCCAGTTCATATTAAAAAGCTCTGGATTTTAACATTTCGGGAGAATACCACTTGTGTTGAGCTTTTAACGCCTGCTCAATTACATCGCGCACACAACCTTCACCCCCATTTTTATCAGAGATGTATTTTGAAATATCTTTAATGTCACTTACTGCATCTTTCGGGCAAGTTGGTAAACCTACCGCCTGCATAACCTCGTAATCAACCAGATCGTCGCCCATAAAAAGAACGTCTTCCGGTACCACATTTACTTTTTCAAGGAAATCGTTTAAACAAGCTACTTTATCCCTGGCTTTATCGTAGAAATGCTCAACACCCAGTTTTTCGTAACGAAGACGAACCCGCTCGATAAATCCTCCCGTAATAATTGCAATTGGATATCCGGCCTTTATTGCTGTTCTAATTGCAAAACCATCTTTTACATTGGCAGTTCGTATCGGGTCGCCATCTTCATTAAGCGGCGAAACATCTTTTGACAAAACTCCGTCAACATCAAATACGAAAGCTTTTACGTGTGTAAGTTCTTCTTTAAAAAACGACATTCTTATTCTTTTTCCTGGTGATGCTCAAAAATACTCTTTGAAATTGAATTGTACAATTCCTGCAAATCGGGTTTATCCTTTAATTCGTTGATGTGAGCGTTAATAATGTTTTCGTCGAAACGCATTGCCGGCCCCGTTTGTGCATCTTTCGGATGCAATTCCTGTACTTTTTGGGCTGTTTCCAAAATTAGTGGTCGCAAAATTTCAAACGGCAGATCTTTACTTTCCAGATATTTGGCAGCCATTGCATAACAGTGGTTAGCAAAATTGCATGCAAATACGGCAGCAATATGTAAACTCTTTCTTTTTTCTGAATCAAGAACAGTTACTGAATTAGAAATTTTATTAGCCAATTCATTTAAGATGTGTAATGTATTTTCAGAACTTGCTTCAATAAAAATCGGAATAGTTTTGAAATCAACATTACGTTCTTTCGAGAAAGTTTGCATCGGATAAAAAACACCATAATCTTTTGCATAAGCACTTAATACACTCATCGGCATGCTTCCTGAGCAATGAACAAGCAGCTTGTCGTTAAAATCAAATTCGTTTAATACCTTCTGCACCGCTGAATCTTTCAACGCTACAAAATAGATATCAGCATCATTTACCAACAACGATGCGTGTGTAGTATATTTTGTATTCAGCTTTTCGGCAAGCAGTTTTGCAGAATCTTCAGTACGGCTATAAACCTGTACTATTTCAAATCCTGTATTTGTGAAAGTTATCGCTAAACGGGTGGCAAGATTTCCGGCGCCAATAAAACATAATTTAAGGCTCATTATTTCAAAATTTGCATAAAAATAATGAGCCTTAATTGATCTTACAAACCGGACTTATTAAACTGTTGCTTTTGTCAAACGATTGTTAACCACTTCCCAGTTTACTACATTCCAAAAATTGTTGATGTAGTCGCCACGTTTATTCTGATAATTCAAATAATAAGCATGCTCCCAAACATCCAGAGCCAATAACGGAGTGCCTTTTACTTCAGCAATATCCATTAAAGGGTTATCCTGATTTGGCGTTGAACTGACTTTTAAAGTTCCGTTTTCATCAACAAGCAACCAGGCCCAACCACTACCAAAACGTGTTTTCGCCGCAGTAGCAAATTCTATTTTAAAAGCATCTACCGATTCAAAATCTTTTTCTATTGCAGCTTTTAAATCTGCAGGAATTTCAGCTTGTCGCGGAGTCATATTTTCCCAAAACAATGCGTGGTTAAAGTAACCACCGCCATTGTTTCTTATGCCTTCAGATTGTTTACTTATTTCGGCAAAAATTTTCGCCATCGGTGTTTTTAACAACTCCGTTCCCTCTGCAGCGGCCATAAATTTAGTAAAATAGCCTTTGTGATGTTTGGAGTAATGCAGTTCCATTGTTTCTGCATCGATGTATGGCTCCAGCGCGTCGTAAGCATATGGAAGCTCAGGAAATGTATGTCCTTCAAAGTTTTCGGATTCGTTGGCACAAGCTACGAAACTACTTAAAAGTGGTGTTGCCAGAGCGGCTGTTCCCACTGCGTATATAAATTTTCTTCTTTCCATGATATTTTAATTGTTTATACAGACAAACATCTATCACAAAAAAAGGTTTGATAAATTTTAATTATCACTAATATTATTTATTCCTCATTGGAAGAAGTAAGAGAAAGATAACTTTTTTGTCCGGTTAAAAAGAAGCAATAGAAAAAGAAAAAGAAGGAACTCCCGATATGCGTCTCCAGGTTTGAATCCGCAAAGTTAGCAACAAACATAAAAGTTAAAAACAACATCATTAACTGATCGTGATAACGTTTGGTTTTTACTACCGGATAGATGATGATGAACATGATAAAAATAAATCCAATTACACCAAATTTAACCATGTAATTTAAATACTGATTATGCGACGATGCATAATTACTTTCTTCGAGTTTAGCACCATTTTCTTTAAAAGCAGCAGCAAAAGCAGTTTTCCATTGTCCTGTTCCAACTCCAAATAACCAGTTATTTTTTATTATTGCAATTGCAGCTTTGGCGAACTCAATACGTTGCGAGAACGACTGATTATTTGAATACCCTGTCTGCGAATAAACATGATATTCCCAAACTGTTTGATAGATGCGCGGATACAATGAATATTTCTTCTGATATATTACATTGGCCATTCCACTCTCTATATTTTTAATGTCTTTAGTGGTTAACGCCTTTACGCTTTCAGCATCTTTTCGCAAACCTTTCGAAGTTAAATAACGAATAAGTGTTGCCCGTATCGGATAACCATTCCCCCCTATCGAATCATATTTAACTTCCGAAATTTTATTCCACTCCTTTTTCATTTCATCTTTGCAGATGTATAAATAAACGTAGTGCCCATTTTCTACCGTCTTTCTTGAAAAATCATGAGTATAAGGATTTCCCTGAGCGGTCACTTTTTCAATATTTGCGGGGTCCACTTTTTCAATATCGTAAAACTTATTTACAACACTATACAGATAAATTAGCGGACTTAATATAACCACTACAAATACTGCAGGTAAAACTACCTTCCTTTTCGAAGTTATCCTTGAGATAAGATAATAAAGGAAAAGTACGCCACTGGCTGCTAATGCCACAATACCGGTTAAAGACTGCTGAAACAATAAAAAACCAACATAAACAGCTATTAAAACCAATATGAGTATTCCCTTTGATTTAGTTAATATCCTTTTGTTGGTTAATAGAAATAAGGC